>NZ_SMKC01000186.1 GCF_004348315.1 Streptomyces sp. 8K308
CGACACGGCCGCAGGCCGACACGGCCGCAGGCCGACACGGCCGCAGGCCGACACGGCCGCAGGCCCGGGCACCGGCGGCTTCGCCGCCCGGTACCCGGGCCTGGGGCCGCGCGCCAGCGCAAGCGCAAGCACACTGTGGCCGGCGCCGAGCGCGTAGCGGTACCGCTTACGCTGGGGCGCATGCCCGTGTCCCGCAGCAGGAAGCCGAAGAACAGCAAGCAGCGGCCCGGGCCGGCCAAGCCCGCGCCGGCCAGGCGCCCCGCTCCGGTGCGGTTCGGCGTGGTCGCACTGGCCGCGCTGCTGGTGTGTGCGCTGGTCGTCGGGGCCGTCTCCGCCCTCGGCGGAGGCGGCGGTGGCGGGAGCCCCACGGCGCAGGAGACGCCGACCGCGCCCCAGGGGAATCCGGCCGAGGCGTTGGAGCGGCGGGTCGCCGACGACCCGTACGCGCTCGGCGATGTCGACGCGCCCGTCGTGATGCTGCAGTACACGGACTTCCAGAGCGCCTTCGACGGGGTCCACGCCCGCGACACCCACGACAGCATCGTCCAGGAGTACGTCGACTCCGGCGTGCTCCGCATCGAGTTCCGGCAGTTCCCGATCAACGGCCCCGAGTCGGACGCCGCCGCGCGGGCCTCGTGGGCGGCGGGGCAGCAGGGCAGGTTCTGGGAGTTCTACGAGGTCGCCCTCGGCGAGGAGTTCCACCAGAACGACGGCCGGTTCGCCGAGGACCGGTTGCCCGAGCTTGCCCAGCAAGCCGGCGTCGAGGACGTCGACCGGTTCCTGGCCGACATGGAGTCCGAGGCGGCGACCGAGGCGATGACCCAGGACACCAACGAGGCGCTGAGCCTGGGCGTGAGCGCCACCCCGGCGTTCCTCGTCAACGGGCAGCCGTTGCAGGGGGCGCAGCCGCTCGACGAGTTCCGCGCCGCGATCGACGCGGCGGCGGAGGCCGCCTCCCAGGATTGACAACCGGATTGACAACGGATTGACAACCGGATTGAGAACCGGATTGACGATCAATTCCGCACACGCAGCGGAACCTTTCGGTCACTCATCCGTGCAACTCCCGCCGCTAATCAGGGGAATCCAGGTGATTGCCATCAATCCCGGTCGTATGGCCGGTTGGCCCCACGGCGAGGTTTAGCGTCCTGGGCCATGGCCCAGCATCGCAGGAGACTCTGGCGGCCGTCCGCCGCCTCCGTGTACCGAAAACCCATCCGCACCGCCGCCACCACCCTCACGCTCGCGGGCGCGGCCAGCGCGCTCGGCGGGGTGGCGTTGGCCGACCCGCAGCCGTCCACGGCCGAGGTGCGGGATCGGGTGGACGCGCTGCACCACGAGGCCGAGGTCGCCACCGAGGAGTTCAACGCGGCCACCGAGGCGGCCGCCGCCGCGCGGCGCGAGCTCGACCGCCTCACCGAGGAGGCGGCGCGCCGCACCGACGAGCTCAACCGCGCCAGGGACGCCCTGGGTTCGCAGGCCAGCGCCGAGTACCGGGCCGCCGGCCTGCCGGCCTCCGTGCAGCTCGCGCTCTCCAGTGACCCCGACGAGTTCCTCGGCCGCGCCGCCCAGCTCGACCGCAGCGGCGACCGGCAGGCGCGGGCGCTGCTCGGCGTCCAGGACCGGCTGCGCGACGTGGAGCGGCTGCGCGCCGAGGCCGAGGAGCAGGCCACCGCGCTCGAGGAGGCGGAGCGCGCGGCGCGCGACCAGCGCGAGCGCGTGGAGTCGCGGCTGGCCGAGGCCGAGCGGCTGCTCGCCACGCTCAGCGCGGGCGAGCGCGCCGCCGCGCTGGCCGAGGAGCGGTCCGCCGCCCCGCGCGCGGCCGGCGACGCGGCCGCCGCCCTGCCGGCCGCGCCAGGCCGGCGCGCCGCGCAGGCCGTCGCGTTCGCCTACGCGCAGCTCGGCAAGCCGTACGGCTGGGGCGCGACCGGGCCCGACGCGTACGACTGCTCGGGCCTCACCCAGGCCGCCTGGCGCGCCGCCGGCGTCTCGCTGCCGCGCACCAGCTACAGCCAGGCCGACGCCGGCACCCGCGTCTCGCGCGACGCGCTGCGCCCGGGTGACCTGGTCTTCTACTACCCAGGGCTGAGCCACGTCGGGATGTACGTCGGCGACGGGCAGATCGTCCACGCCTCACGCCCCGGCGCCCCGGTGCGCCTGGCCCCGGTCGACTCGATGCCGCTGGTGGCCGCCGTCCGGCCGGGCTGAGCCGGGCCACGTCCCGCCGGGCGGGTGCGGTAGGGCGGGTGCGGTAGGGCACAATCCTTCTCACCGTACTCACCATCAACGAACTCACCATTCAACCGGGGCAGCGGCGCCACGGCACCGCGCGCACGGCAGGGGGCAGGGAACACAGTGGCCGTCGAGGCGTCCCGCGGCAGCGCCGCACCGGCGACCCCGCACGCGAGCGACTGCACGTGCGGCGACTGCCCGGTGGGCGCCGGCCCCGGGTACCGGCGTGCGGTGGAGGCGTTCCGGCGCCGCAGGGACGACCTGGCCTCCGGCACCGGGATACCCGAGGCCGTGGCGTACTCGCCGGAGGCCACCAGGCAGTGGATATCGGACGAGTTGACGCGCTCGGCCCGTGAGGTCTCGGAGCGCGCCCAGCTCGCCGGCTCGGTCTGGCTCGCGCGGACGGCGGTGCGCAGCGTCGCGGTGATCTGCTCGTCGGTGGTCGCGCTGCTCCTCGGCCAGGCGCTGACGGCGGTGGGCACCGGCTGGACGCTGTCGCGGACGGCGGGCCTGCTCGCGGCGGTGCTGCTCGCGGTCCCGCTGGCGTCGACGGCCTGGCTGCACCGGGCCAGGGGCGGGGTGCTCGCCCCGCTGGTCGGTGAGGACAACCGCCTGTCGACGTCGCGCGCGGTGTCCGCGGCCTGGCTGCTGCTCGCCGGGTACGCGGTGCTTGTGCTGGCGGTCACGTTGGCCGGCACCGGCGACGCCGAGCGGCGCGCGGCGCTGCTCGACGGTTTCGACGTGGCGCACGGCGGCGGCCTGTTGACGGCCGTCGCGCTGTCCTGCGCCGTGACGGTGTGGGTGCGGCACACGGTGGCCACCCGGGTGCGCGGCTTCCGGATGCAGAAGGTGCGGGCGGCGCGGCCACGGGCCACCGACCTGCTGACGGACGACGGCCGCCGCGGCAGCTTCCCTGACGCGCAGTACGTGCTCGTGAACGCGGCGGCGCTGGCGCTGGCGGCGACCCGTCTCGCCCGCCACCCGGACGAGCTGCCCGACCTGCCGTGGGCGGTAGCGCTGCTGGTCGCGGTGTCGGCGCTGACCTACGTGGCGGCGAAGTACACCGAGGGCGGGCGGCCGGTGATCCAGTCGATCGTGCGGGTGCGGGAGCCGGGCGAGCTGCACGCGCCGATCAGGCACGGGGACGAACTCGAGATCCGCGGCAGCGGCTTCGTGCCGGCCGGGGCCGAGTCGGCCGACCGGCTGGCGGAGACGGTGGTGCGGATCGGCGGCGTGCACGTGCCGGTGCCGCTGGTGCCGGTGGCGGGCGGGTTCAGCTGCCCGTCCGACACCCGGCTGACGGTGCCGGTGCCGGCCGAGGTGGACGCGGGCCGGGTGGACGTGCGGGTGATCACCGCCGCCGGCACCGAGTCCGGCGCGTACACGATCAGCGTGTCTGACTGACGAACTCGGGCTCCGGCGCCGTCTCGGCCGGCGCCTCGGCGTCGCGCCGCCGGCGCCGTGAGTGGCGCACCATGAGCGTGCCGACCGCGACCGCGGCGGCGACGAGCAGCACGACGCCTGGCAGGGCGAGCAGCACCGGCAGCGGCAGCGACTCGTCGTCGCCGAGCGCCCGCTCCAGATGGGCGACGGCCACCAGCAGCAGCCCGATGCCGAGCAGGAGGCGGGCCGGTTCGAAGCGGTGCCGGTCGATCACGGGGTGGCCTCCTCGGTGGTTTCGGTCGGCCCGGTGGTTCCAGTCGGCCCGGTGGTTTCAGTCGGCCCGGTGGTTTCAGTCGGCCCGGTGGTTTCAGTCGGCACCGCCATGCGCCGGACGGTCGCGTGGCCCACGCCGAGCTCCAGGTCGAGCTCGATGGTGCCGCCGGCCTCGAAGCCGGGCGCTGGCCCGTAGGTGTGGCTGCCGTTCACGTCGATGCCGCCGTCGAAGTCCTCGACCCGGACGGGCGGTCCATCGTCGTCGGGGATGGTCCGGTAGGTGAAGGCGCCCACGGTGACGTCGGCGCGCACCTCCACCGTGACGTCGGCCGGCACAAGCACCGTGATCTGGCCGGCGCCGGCCTCGACCCGGGTGCTGAGGCGCTCCCCGGCGGGCACCTCGAGGGCCGTCAGGTCGAGGCGGGCGTCGGCGCTGCCCACCACGTAGTCGGGGCGCAGCCGGTCGGCCGAGGTCACCCGCCAGGTCGGGGTGGTGACGCTGGTGGTGATGTTGTCCGGCAGCACCGAGGCGGCGCCGAGCAGCACGCTGGTGACGATGACCGCGGCGACCGTGCCGGCGCCGAGCCGGCCGCGAAAGGCGCTGAAGACCATCCCGAGGCCGAGGACCGCGAGGGCGCAGGCGAGGCCGACGGACAGGGCGGCGCCGAGCGGTTCGCTGCTCCAGGCGAGCGCGGTGCCCGACGCGCAGGCGACGAGGGCGAGCAGCAGCACCAGCGCGCTGAACGGCCACTCGCGCCGCCTGGCCGGCGGCCGTTCGACCGGCGGCCAGCCCTCCTGGGGCGGGCGGGCGCCGGGGCCCTGGCTCGGCTGGTAGTCGCCCGGCTTGGCGTCGGCCGGGCCCCACAGGTAGCCGGAGGGCTGCGCGGCCGTCCCCTGCCACCAGGAGGGGCCGAGCGGCGAGGGGGGCGCCTGCGCCTCGGGCGGCGCCTCGGCGACCACCTCGGCGACGCCGCGCGGGCTCGTGGCGACGGCCTGCTCGCCGCGCCGCCTCGACCAGGAGGCGGTGCCGGCCAGGGCGCCGAAGATCAGCACGGAGAACCAGGCGACGCCGCCACCGTCGCCGAGGGTGGTGAGCAGCAGCCCGCAGCCGGCGACGATGAACAGCAGGGCGGTGAGCCCGGGCCCCTCGACGCGTCCGGACAGCAGCCGGCGGCCCTCGTTCTCGTCCTCCCGCTCGAACGGGATCAGCAGCCAGGCGAGTCCGTAGGCGACGAGGCCGACGCCGCCGACGACCGAGAGCAGGGCGACGGGCACCCGGAAGACCACCGGGTCGAGGTTGAAGTACCGGCCGAGGCCGCCGCAGACGCCGCCGACGACCTTGTGGCGGCGGCTGCGTGCCAGGCGCTCCTCCGGCGGCGCCGGCGGCGCCACCACGTGCTCTGTCATGCCCACCATGGTGGCGGGCCAGGAGCCGTGACGGAATCCGGGGCGCCCCCGAGGGTCCCCTGAACGCCCTGGGGGAATCGTGCGGGTACACCCTGATGCCAGGCGGGCCCCCGGCATGTGACGATCGGTGGCATGACCCCCGCACCACCGTCGGCGCCCCCCAAGGCGCCGCCCGCAGCACGGTCGGCCGCCCCCGGTCCCGCCCGCGGCCCTGGTCTCGGGCCCGGGCCCGAGGAGCAGCCCCTGCGCAAGCTGTACCGCAGCGTGGACGGCCGTTGGCTCGGCGGCGTCGCGCGCGGCCTGGCCGGGCACGTGGGGCTGCCGGTGTCCTGGGTGCGGCTCGCGTTCTTCGTGCTGGCCATGGCGAACGGTCTCGGCGTGGTGCTCTACGGTCTGTTCTGGTTCGTGGTGCCGCTCGGCGTGCCGGAGCGGCCGGCGGCGGCCCCCGAGCCCGTGATCCGCCGGGGCCTGGCCAGGCTGCACCGCCCGCACCGCCCGGAGAAGCGGCAGCTGGCCGCGTTCCTGATGATGGTGTGCGCGCTCTCGGTGCTCGGCGTCAACATCCGGGTGCCGATCTCGGCCGGCTACCTGTGGCCGCTGCTGGTGATCGGCACCGGCGCCGCCGTGGTGTGGCGGCAGGCGGACAACGCGCGCCGGGCGCGCTGGGCCGAGGCGACCAAGCGCAGCCGCTGGCTGCCGCTGGTGCGCAGCGCGGCCGGCGCGGCGCTGGTGATCGGCGGCGTCGCGGGCTTCGTGGTGGGGCAGAGCCCGGAGTCGGCGGAGAGCCTGAGCCTGGTGGCGCAGGCCTCGGTGGCGGTGGTGGTGGGCATCGCGCTGCTGGTCGGCCCCTACCTGGTGCGGGTGGTGCAGGAGCTGTCCGAGGAGCGGACGATGCGGATCAGGGCGCAGGAGCGGGCCGAGGTCGCCGCGCACGTGCACGACTCGGTGCTGCACACCCTCACGCTGATCCAGCGCAACGCCGAGAACGCCCGCGAGGTGGCCAGGCTGGCGCGGGCCCAGGAGCGGGAGCTGCGGGCCTGGCTCTACAAGTCGGCGGAACCGCCGAGCGAGGAGCCCGACGACGAGCCGCGCACCCTCGCCGAGGCGGTCCGCGCCACCGTCGCGGAGGTCGAGGACCACCACGGGGTGCCGATCGAGGTGGTGTGCGTGGGCGACTGCCCGGTGGACGAACCGCTGGGGGCACTGCTCCAGGCGGCCCGTGAGGCGATGGTGAACGCGGCCAAGTACGGTGGCGACGGCGGCCCGGTGCGGGTCTTCGCCGAGGTGGAGGGGCGCACGGTCTTCGTGTCGGTCCGCGACCGTGGACCCGGCTTCGACCCGGAGGCGGTGCCGGCGGACCGGATGGGCGTGCGCGAGTCCATCATCGGCCGGATGCGGCGTCACGGCGGCTCGGCCCGGGTGCGGTCGACGCCGGGCGAGGGCACGGAGGTAGAGCTGACGATGGAGCGAACGGAATGACTGTGGACAGGCACGCCCGAGTGGTCCTGGTCGACGACCACCGGATGTTCCGCGCCGGGGTGCGGGCCGAGATCGGCGAGACCGCGGAGACCGGCGTCGAGGTGGTGGGCGAGGCCGGCGACGCCGACCAGGCGGCCACCGTCATCAAGGCCGCCCGCCCCGACGTGGTCCTGCTCGACGTGCACCTGCCGGGCGGCGGCGGGGTCGAGGTGCTGCGCCGCTGCGCCTCCCTGACGTCGGCCGCCGACCGTCCGATCCGCTTCCTCGCGCTGTCGGTCTCCGACGCCGCCGAGGACGTGATCGGCGTGATCCGCGGCGGCGCCCGCGGCTATGTCACCAAGACCATCACGGGCGCCGACCTGATCGACGCGATCTTCCGCGTCTCGGACGGCGACGCCGTGTTCTCCCCGCGCCTGGCCGGCTTCGTCCTCGACGCCTTCGCCTCCTCGGACGCCGCCCCCGTCGACGAGGACCTGGACCGCCTCACCCAGCGCGAACGCGAGGTGCTGCGCCTGATCGCCCGCGGCTACGCGTACAAGGAGGTCGGCAAGGAGCTGTTCATCTCGGTGAAGACGGTCGAGAGCCACGTCTCGGCGGTCCTCCGCAAGCTCCAGCTCTCCAACCGCCACGAACTCACCCGCTGGGCCACCGCCCGCCGCCTCGTCTAGCCTCGCCTCCCGTGCGAACCGGGGCTAGGTCGTCCGGGGCGTCGCTCGTGGTTGGTCGGGGAGGGCGGCGAGGCTGAGCCGGTACCGGTTGAGGAGGAGAGTGGCCGTCACCGCCAGGCCGAGCAGCAGTCCGAGCCAGATGCCGGTGAGTTCGAGCCCGGTGCCGTAGGCGAGCAGGCAGACGACGGGCAGGCCGACGAGCCAGTAGCCGACGAGGGTGTGGCGCAGGCCGCTCCTGGTGTCGTCGAGGCCGCGCAGCAGTCCGATGCCGATGTTCTGGGCGCAGTCGAAGAACTGGAGCACGGCGGCCACCAGGAGCAGGTTCCGCGCGATGGAGAACGCGTCGTCCCCGCCCGCGTCGGCGGCCGTGGTGTCCAGGAAGGGCGCGAGCACCAGGGTCGGCGCGGTCACGTAGACCACCGCGACCAGGGTCATCACCGCGCCCGCGGTCGCCAGCGCCGCGTCCCGCACCCGGGCCGCGCCGCGCGGCCGGCCGAGTGCGATCTCGCGGCTGACGTGGATGGAGGAGGCGTGCGAGAGCCCCACCGCGACCTGGAACACGATGTAGATCAGCTGGTTGACGGCGGTGTGGGCGGCGAGTGCCGCGCTGCCGAAGGAACCGGCGAGCAGGGCCGTGAGGGAGAAGAACCCGGCCTCCGAGCCGTAGGTGACCGCGACCGGTAGGCCGAGGGCGCAGAGGCGGCGCAGCGTGGCCCGGTCCGCCCGGAGGACGTCCAGGGCGAGCAGCGGTGCCAGCTCGGGGTCCCGCCGGGCGGAGAGGTACAGGGCGGCTGCCGTGAGCAGGTGGACCAGGCTGGTGGCCAGGCCGACGCCGGCGAGTCCCAGCGCCGGCACCGGTCCTGGGCCGTGGATCAGGAGCACGTTGAGGGCGGCGTTGACGACGATGGAGGCCAGGGTGATGCGCAGCAGGGCCTGTGGGCTCCGCATGCCGACGGTGAACTGACGGATCGCCTGGAACCACAGGCAGGGGACGAGGCCGGGGGCCAGTGCGAGGAGCATGCGGCGGGTGTCGGCCACCACCTCGGCGTCCTGCCCGAGTTGGTCGAGGAACTGGCCGATCAGCACCATGAGGCCGGCGCCGACCAGGCCGGCGGCGGTGGCGAGCGCCAGGCTGGCTCGGACGATCCGCCGGATCTCCGCCGCGCCCCGATCGCCGCCGTCCTCCCCGCCCTCGGCCCTGGCGGCCGCGGCGGCTATCTGGTTGCCGACCGCGGTGATCAGGCCCACGCCCATGGTCCGCACCTGGTTGAAGATCACCAGGGCGAGGCCGCCGGCGGCCAGCTCGCCGGTGCCGACCATGCCGAGCATCACGGTGTCCGTGGTGCTCAGGGCGACCTGGGCGAGTTGGGTGAGGGTCAGCGGGACCGCGAGGGTGGCGAGGGACTTACTGTCCTCCACGAGGAGGGCAAGACGGGAGATAGGCGCCTTTGTCACGCGCTCCACTGAACCATGTGTATCCACCACCCGGATGACCTGCTTAGGATAGGCAAGCCTTACCGAAGGGCGATCACGGTGCGACGGTGCCGCCACCACGGCGGCACGGGTGAAAGGAACAGCGGATGCTCGGCAGGCGAGAGTTGTTGGGCGCGGGCGGCGGAGTCGCCACCGCCATTCTGCTGGCCGGCTGCGCCGGCGACGCGAACGACGACGCCACGGACGCCGCCCCCGCCGGCGGCGAGCCGCAGCGGGGCGGGATCCTACGGGTCGGCGCGCTCGGCCGAGCCTCGGCCATCACCCGCGACCCGCACGGCACCCAGGGCAACGAGAGCGACTACCTCATCCTCGCCCTCGTCTACGACACCCTCACCGCACCCGGCGCGATCCACAACACCGTCCCCCGCCTCGCGTCCGACTGGACATCCTCCGAGGACCTGCGGACCTGGCGCTTCACCATCGCCGAGGGCGCCACGTTCCACGACGGCACCCCGGTCACCGCCGACGACGTCGTCTGGTCGCTGCGCAGGCTGCGCGACACCCCGGCCGGCGCCGCCCGACTGCCCGGAATCGCGTCCGAGAACATCACTGCGGACGACGAGCGTACGGTCGCCCTGGTCTCCGACTACCCCAACGCCGAACTGCCGCTGCTCACCCGCCTGACCACCTTCGTGCTCAAGAAGGACACCCCGGATGACCAGATAGCCTCGGCGCCCGGCACCGGTCCCTTCCGGCTCGACTGGTTCCGGGACGGCAACGCCCGGCTGCTGCGCAACGACGACTGGTACGGCGGCGAGGTCTACCTCGACTCGATCGAGGTCACCATGTTCGAAACCGCGCAGGCCATGACCAACGCCCTGCTCGCCGGCCAGATCGACCTGGCCTCCAACGCCGGCCCCGTCGCCGCCCGCACCGCCGAGTCCCGCCAGGACATCCGGGTGATCCGCCGCCCCGACGACATGGCGATGCCGGTGGTGATGCGCACCGCGGACGGCCCCTTCGCCGACCCGCGGGTGCGCGAGGCCCTCAAGCTGGTCGTGGACCGCGAGGCCATGGTGGAGCAGGTGCTCTCCGGCTACGGCAGCGTGGCCAACGACATCCTCGGCACCGCCGACCCGAACTACGCCTCCGACATCCCACAGCGCGTCCGCGACCTCGACCGGGCCAGGGAACTCCTCGCCGAGAGCGGCTTCGACCTCTCCCGCACCTACCAGCTCGTCACCACCGAGGACATCGCCGGCCTCTCCGAGGCGGCCACCCTCTTCGCCAACCAGGCGAGGGAGGCGGACCTCAGGATCGAGGTGGTCACCGAGGAGTCCGGCGCCTTCTACGAGAACACCTGGCTCCAGGGAGACCTCTACATGACCTACTGGGGCACCAACGACTCCGTCCTCTTCTACGCCTCCAAGACCATGATCACCGGATCGGGGCAGAACGAGAGCGGCTGGTCGGACGAGGAGTTCGACGCGGCGTACTACCGGGTCATGGAGACCGCGGACGAGGCCGACCGCGCGGCCGCCCTGCACGACCTCCAGGAGATCGAGCACGCGCGTTCCGGCTACCTGCTGTGGGGCATGGCCGACGGCATCGACCTCGCCACGGACAAGGTGAACGCCCTTCCCGAGCTGCCCGGCTACGGCCGGGTCCAGCTCGAGGGCGTGTGGCTGTCGCGTTGAGCGACGCCGCCACGGCGACCGACCGGACCACGGCCGGGGCCGGCCAGGTCCGGCGCCGCACCCTGGCCGGTCCGCTTCGATGGCTGCTCCTGGCGCCGCGCCGGGCGGCGATCCTGCTGCTCCTGCTGGTCGCCGTCTTCCTCGCCGTCGACCTGCTGCCCGGCGACGCGGCGACGGCCACCGGCGAACGCGGCGAGGCCGCCGAGGAACGACGCCGGCTGCTCGGCCTCGACCAGCCCGTGTGGCAGCGGCTCTGGGAATGGCTGAGCGGCCTGCCCCGTGGCGACCTCGGCACCTCGGCCCGCGGCGAACCGGTGACCGACCTGCTCGCCACGCCCTTCCCCAACACCCTGCTGCTCAGCGGCCTCACGCTCGGCCTGACCGTGCTGGTCGCCCTGACGCTCGGCTGCCGCGCCGCCCTGCGCCGCGGCGGCCCCCTCGACCGCGCCGTGAGCCTCACCAGCACCGTGGCCATCGCACTGCCCGAGTTCGTCATCTCCGTGGGCCTGCTGCTCACCCTCTCGCTGTGGACCGGCTGGCTGCCCGCCACCACGATGACCGGTGCCGACGGCTCCATCACCTCGTGGAACATGCTGCTCATGCCGGTGCTGGCGCTGGCCATCCCGCAGATCGGCTGGAACGCCCGCATCGTGCGCGCCGCCCTCACCGACCAGGCCGCCCTGCCGCACGTCGAGGCGGCCCACCTCGACGGCCTCCCGTCGGCCAGGGTGCTGCTGCGGCACGCGCTGCCCGGCGCCCTGCCCACCATCGCCGCCGGCCTCGCCACCTCCACCGGCATGCTCCTCGGCGGCGCCGTGGTCGTGGAGTCGCTGTTCAACTACCCGGGCGTCGGCACCGTGCTCAGCGGCGCCATCGCCGACCGCGACACGCCGGTCATCGTCGGCGCCGTGGCCTGCACCGGCGCCGCCGTCACCCTCGTGCTCCTCATCGCCGACCTCATCCGCGCCAGGACCCTGGGAGGTCGACCGTGACGGCCGCGCCCGCGACGCCTCCCCACCGCCCGGCCGGCCGTCGAGCACTCATCCTGGCCACGCCCGCCCTCGTCCTCGGCCTGCTCACGATCTGCGGGCCCTGGTTGGCCCCCGAGTCGGAGGACACGCCCGTCACCGCCCCCTACGCCGAACCCGGCGGCGCGGCCGCGCTCGGCGGCGACCTGCTCGGCCGGGACGTGCTGAGCAGGGTGCTGCACGGCGGCGGAGAGCTCATCGGCAGCGCCCTCGTCATCGCGCTCGCCGTCACCCTGCTGGCCACCCTGATCGGCTGCGTCGCCACCCTCCGCCCCCGGCTCGGCCGCGCCATCGAACGCGCCACCGACTTCGCCATCCTCCTCCCGCCCCTGCTCGGCGTGATGCTGCTCGCGCTCGCCTGGCCCGGCGGCGGACGCACCGCCGTGATCGTCGCCGCCGTGCTGCTCGGCACCCCCTACGCCAGCCGGATCGTCGCCGGCGCCGCCGCGCCCCTCGCCACCACCGGCTTCGTCGAGTCGGGCACCGCCAACGGCGAGAGCCTTCTCCACCTCGCGTTCCGGGAGATCCTGCCCAACCTGCGGTCCACCGTGATCACCCTCTTCGGCCTCCGGTTCGTCGAGGGCGTCTACATCGCCTCCATGGCCGGCTTCCTCCAACTCGGCCCCCAACCACCGGCCGCCGACTGGGCGCTGATGGTCAAGGAGAACGCCCCCGGCATCCTCCTCAACCCCTGGGCCGTGATCGCGCCGAGCATCGCCATCAGCGTCCTGGCCGTCAGCGTCAACCTCGCCAGCGCCGCCCTGGCCCGCCACCACCCCCTGAGCGAACGGACCGTCACCGCATGACAGGACCCGACATCGCCGTCGACGTCACGGACCTGACCATCGGCACCCCGAACACGGGGCCCCTGCTGTCCGACGTCACCCTCCGCGTGGCGCGCGGCGGGGTCACGGCACTCACCGGCGCCTCGGGCAGCGGCAAGACCACCCTGCTGCGGGCCCTGATCGGCGCCCTGCCGCCCGGCGGCCGGATCGACTCCGGAAGCGTGCGGGTGCTCGGCGACGACGTGCACGCCCTCGCCCAGGACCGGCTGCGGGCGTTGCGCAGGCACCGGGTCGGCTTCGTCGGACAGGACCCGGGGTCCGCGCTCAACCCGCGCATGCGGGTCGGCCGGCTGATCGCCGAACTCCTCCCCGCCGGACGACCGGAGACGCCGCGCGACCTGTTGGCGGAGTGCCGGCTCACCGACGTCGAGGGCATCGAGAACCGCCGGGTCGTCGAGCTCTCCGGTGGCCAGCAGCGGCGCGTCGCCCTGGCCAGGGCGCTGGCCAGGGACCCCGAGGTGCTGCTGCTCGACGAACCAACCGCCGGGCTCGACACGGACCTCCGCGACGGGATCGGCGCGCTGCTGCGCCGGCTGGCCGACGAGCGAGGACTGACCGTCCTGCTCGCCAGCCACGACCCGGCCCTGGTTCGCCGCTGGGCCGACGACGCGGTGGAGTTGGCGAGGCCCACGCTCACCCCCGCCGTCGCCGGCACGGTCGGCGCATCGGTGCCGGCACCGCGGCCGTCGCCGGCAGGCGACGGGCGGCTGGTCGCCAGCGGCGTCTCGTTCCGCTTCCCGGCGCGTGGCCGATCCGCCGGCCGACCCGCCCTCGATGCCGTCGACTTCACGGCACGGGCTGGCTCAACCACCGCGCTGATCGGCCCCTCGGGCTCCGGCAAGACCACCCTGCTGCGCGTGTTGGCCGGCATCCAACCCGGCGACGCCGGCCGCCTCACCCTGGACGGCCAGGAACTGGCCGGCACCGCCCGCCGCCGCACCCCCGAGCAGCGCCGGCGCGTTCAACTCGTCCCCCAGAACCCGCTCGGCGCCCTCAACC
>NZ_SMKC01000187.1 GCF_004348315.1 Streptomyces sp. 8K308
CACCCCGCCCCTCCCCGGCGGGGCCGCCCAGGCGCTCCGCCGGGGGTGCCGCGACCTGCCGTCGATCGCCTGCCCCGCCGTCGTGGCTGGTCGCGCCCACCCGGCGGAGCCTCCCCCAGCCCGGACCGTGACACTTCGCCGTAGCCGCCGCCTGCGCCGGCTCGGCGCCGAGCTGAGGCGGCGGCCGGACGGTGTCGCGGTCCACGCCAGGCTGCCGTTCGAGGGACAGCGGGCCCCGCGGGGAACCACCGGGGCCGTTCGGACGTCATTCCTGCGGCGGGGCGGGCCACTGGCACCACACCGTCCTCGTGTCCCGACCCTCGTGACCGCAGCGGTGTCCCGATGACCAGCACCACCCGCACGCCCACGACCACCCCATCGCCGGCCGTCGCGCGGCCGACGCCGCGGCGGGGGCCGCGCCTGCCGTCCGACGGGGTACTGCTCGCCCTCGGGTTCTTCGTCGTCTACGCGACGCTGTCGGTCACCCGTTATCTCCGCTGGGAGAACAGGTCCTGGGACCTGGGGATCTTCGAGCAGGCCATCGGCGCCTACGCCCGACTGAGCGAGCCGGTCGCCGACCTCAAGGGGCCCGATTTCCCGATACTCGGCGACCATTTCAGCCCGATCACGGCACTGCTCGCCCCCTTCTACCGGCTGTTCCCGACGCCGGTCACCCTCCTCGTCGCGCAGGCCGCCCTGTTCGCGCTGGCCGTCGTGCCGGTGACGCGTGGCGCGGCCTTCCTGCTCGGCCGCCCGGCGGGCGCGGCGATCGGCGCGGCGTTCGGCCTCTCCTGGGGCATGCAGCGGGCCGTGGACTTCGACTTCCACGAGATCTGCTTCGCCGTCCCGCTGATCGCCTTCTCCCTGGAGGCCGTGCTCCGGCAGCGCTGGCGCGCCGCGCTCGGCTGGGCGCTGCCGCTGCTGCTGGTCAAGGAGGACCTGGGCCTGACGGTCGCCGCGATCGCCCTGGTGGTGGCGTGGCGCGCCCACCAGGCCGGGCACGTGCGCGCGACCAGGGCCGCGCTGGCGGTGGCCGGCCTCGCGGTGCTGGCGTGCGCGCTGGTGATAGGCGTGGTGATACCGGGGTTCAACGCGGCCGGCGGCTACGACTACTGGGCCAAGGTGGACGAGGGCGGCGGCCCGCTCGACGCGCTGTTCACCTCGGCCGACACCAAGCTCCGCACCCTGCTGTGGATTCTGGTCCCGACCACGGGGCTGCTCGCGCTGCGCTCGCCGCTGCTGCTCGTCGTGCTGCCGACCCTCGCCTGGCGGTTCGCGTCGCAGGAGCCGAACTACTGGGGCATCGACTTCCACTACAGCGCCGTGCTGATGCCCGTCACGGCGCTGGCGCTGGCCGACGCCGTGGCCCGCTCCCGCACCGACCGGCGTCCCTGGCTGCGCGCCTACGCCCGCCAGTTGCCCGCCGCGGTCCTCGCGGCCGCGCTCGCGCTCTCCACCGCGCTGCCGATCGCCACCCTCACGCACGCCGACACCTACCGCCCGGGGCCGGCCGCCGAGGCCGGCGAGCGGGTGCTGGCCGCGGTGCCCGACGGCGCCGACGTCGCAGCCAACGTCCGGCCCATCTCCCATCTCACGCAGCGCGCCCGGGTGTTCTGGATCGGCGACACCCGAATACCGGCCCCGGAGTACATCGCCTACTACGACCCGGTCAGGGACGCCGCGGGCATGCTCGCGTACGCCCGGCAGCTGTATCCGGACGCGGCCTACCGGGTGACGGCGAGCGAGGCCGGCTTCTGGGTGTTGCGCCGCGACTGACCGCCGCGCACATTCGCGATCGCACACACACAAAATACTTCGACCCTCACCCGCACCGACGCCACACGCCCTTGGGCGCCCGTGCCGCGGTGAGCGCCCCCGCCGCGGGCCCATCCGCCGGACATTCGCATGTTCGCTCCCCTCGCTCCGTCACCGGGTAGACACGAAACACAACATATAGGGGCGCCCAGTTGGGGCAGCACAAGATGTATGCTCTTCCTCGTTGTCGCCCAGGGGAATCCGGTGAGAGTCCGGAACTGTCCCGCAACGGTGTGCGATGGCGGGATCCGTCCCGTCTGTCGTCAAGTCCGGTCGCCTGGCGGCAACCCACAGACGTCCGGGCCTCGAGGACTGGGCCGACGGACGCAGCGCGGCATGCCTTTGCCTTACCACACGCATGCCCGTGTGCGCCCGTCGCGCCCGGCCCCTCGAACGCCCACCGCGGAACGCCGCGCGCGACCTCGTTCGGGCCGGTGCTCCGTGGTCGATTCGGTTCGATTCGAGGGAGAGCATCGAGTGACCATCGCACCCGTCGCACCCGCGGAGCCGGTTACAGCCTCGCAGTCCCCCACGCTGTCGAAGGTGCTGGCCGACCTCACCGCTGACCTGCCCGCCACCGACCACGCGCGGGTCGAGGCGGCCGTGTTGCGCGGCCGGCACGCCGGCTCCGACGAGGCCGAGCTCCGCTCGCTTGCCATCGAGGCCGCCGCCGGCCTGATCGCCGACGAGCCCCAGTACTCGCGGCTCGCGGCCCGGCTCCTCACCCTCGCCATCCGCGAGGAGGCCGCGGGGCAGGGTGCCGACTCGTTCTCCGCCTCCATCACCGTCGGCCACCGCGAGGGCCTGATCGGCGACCGCACCGCCGCGTTCGTCCGCCGCCACGCCTCCCGCCTCGACGCCCTCGTCGAGCACGCCGTCACCACCGGCGCCGACGACCGCTTCGAGTACTTCGGGCTGCGCACCGTCGAGTCCCGCTACGTGCTGCGGCACCCGATCACCCGCAAGGTCATCGAGACCCCCCAGCACTTCCTGCTGCGCGTGGCCTGCGGCCTCGCCGAGGACGACTCGGAGCGCGCCCTGGCGGACGTGGCCGAGCTCTACCGGCTCACCAGCAGCCTGGCGTACCTGCCGTCGTCCCCCACCCTGTTCAACTCGGGCACCCGCCACCCGCAGATGTCCTCCTGCTATCTGCTCGACTCCCCCGCCGACGAGCTGGACTCCATCTACGAGCGGTACCACCAGATCGCCAGGCTCTCCAAGCACGCCGGCGGCATCGGCCTGTCCTACTCCCGGATCCGGGCCCGCGGTTCGCTGATCCGCGGCACCAACGGCAAGTCCAACGGCATCGTCCCGTTCCTGCGCACCCTCGACTCCTCGGTCGCCGCCGTCAACCAGGGCGGCCGCCGCAAGGGCGCGGCCTGCGTCTACCTGGAGACCTGGCACGCGGACATCGAGGAGTTCCTCGAGCTGCGCGACAACACCGGTGAGGAGGCGCGCCGCACCCACAACCTCAACATCGCGCACTGGATCCCCGACGAGTTCATGCGGCGCGTCGAGGCCGACGCCGACTGGTCGCTGTTCTCGCCGGCCGACGTCCCCGAGCTCGTCGACCTGTGGGGCGACGAGTTCGACGCCGCCTACCGCCGCGCCGAACAGGCCGGGCTCGCGCAGCGCACCATCCCGGCCCGCCAGCTCTACGCCCGGATGATGCGGACCCTGGCCCAGACCGGCAACGGCTGGATGACGTTCAAGGACGCCGCCAACCGCACCGCGAACCAGACCGCGCGGCCCGGCGCCATCGTGCACTCCTCGAACCTGTGCACGGAGATCCTGGAGGTCACGGACGACGGCGAGACCGCCGTCTGCAACCTGGGCTCGGTCAACCTGGCCGCCCACCTGGGCGACGACGGCGAGATGGACTGGGAGCGGCTCGACGCCACCGTGCGCACGGCCGTCGTCTTTTTGGACCGCGTCATCGACCTGAACTTCTACCCCACGGCCCAGGCCGGCGCCTCCAACTCCCGCTGGCGGCCGGTGGCGTTGGGCGTGATGGGCCTCCAGGACGTCTTCTTCAGGCTCGGCCTCCCCTTCGACTCCCCCGCCGCGCGCGAGCTCTCCACCCGGATCGCCGAGCGCATCATGCTGACCGCCTACGAGACCTCGGCCGACCTGGCCGAGCGGCACGGCAGGCACCGCGCCTGGGCCGACACCCGCACCTCGGACGGCGTGTTCCACCCCGACCACTACCCGGAGGCCGCCGCGGCCTGGCCCGAGCGCTGGGCCGCGCTGCGCGAGCGCGTCGCCCACACCGGCATGCGCAACTCGCTGCTGCTCGCCATCGCGCCGACCGCGACCATCGCCTCCATCGCCGGCGTCTACGAGTGCATCGAGCCGCAGGTCTCCAACCTCTTCAAGCGGGAGACGCTGAGCGGCGAGTTCCTCCAGGTCAACTCGTACCTGGTCGCCGAGCTCAAGAAGCTCGGCCTGTGGCACGACGCGACCCGCGAGGCGCTGCGCGAGGCCAACGGCTCGGTCGCCGGACTTCCCGGCCTGCCCGAGGAGTTGAAGGCCCTGTACCGGACCGCGTGGGAGCTGCCGCAGCGCGCCCTGATCGACATGGCGGCAGCCCGCACGCCGTACCTCGACCAGAGCCAGTCGCTGAACCTGTTCATGGCCGCGCCCACCATCGGCAAGCTCAGCTCGATGTACGCCTACGCCTGGAAGAAGGGCCTCAAGACCACCTACTACCTGCGTTCGCGCCCGGCCACCCGGATCGCCCAGGCCGCCCGCGCCGCCGCCCCCACCGTCACCGTCGTCCCCGAGCAGGCCGTCGCCTGCTCCCTGGAGAACCCCGAGTCCTGCGAGGCCTGCCAGTGACCACCACCGTCCCCACCAAGAACCTGCTCGACCCCGGCTTCGAGCTGACGCTGCGCCCGATGCGCTACCCGGCGTTCTACGAGCGGTACCGGGACGCCATCAAGAACACCTGGACGGTGGAGGAGGTCGATCTCCACTCCGACGTGGCCGATCTGGCGAAGCTCTCGCCCGGCGAGCAGCACCTGATCGGCCGCCTGGTGGCCTTCTTCGCCACCGGCGACTCGATCGTCGCCAACAACCTGGTGCTGACCCTCTACAAGCACATCAACTCCCCCGAGGCCAGGCTGTACCTGTCGCGGCAGCTGTTCGAGGAGGCCGTGCACGTCCAGTTCTACCTGACGCTGCTCGACACCTACCTCCCCGATCCGGACGAGCGGGCGGCGGCGTTCGCGGCCGTGGAGAACATCCCGTCCATCCGCGAGAAGGCCCAGTTCTGCTTCCGCTGGATGGACTCGGTTGACGACCTCGACCAGCTGGAGTCCAAGGCCGACCGCCGCCGCTTCCTGCTCAACCTGATCTGCTTCGCGGCCTGCATCGAGGGCCTGTTCTTCTACGGCGCCTTCGCCTACGTCTACTGGTTCCGCTCGCGCGGCCTGCTGCACGGCCTGGCCACCGGCACCAACTGGGTCTTCCGGGACGAGAGCTGCCACATGGACTTCGCCTTCCACGTGGTGGACACCGTCCGCGAGGAGGAGCCGGACCTCTTCGACGCGGAGCTGGAGCGGCAGGTCACGGACATGCTGAAGGAGGCCGTGGAGGCCGAGCTCCAGTTCGGCCGCGATCTGTGCGGTGACGGCCTGCCCGGCATGAACACCGACTCCATGCGCGAGTACCTGGAGTGCGTCGCCGACCAGCGCCTCGTCCGGCTCGGCCTCAAGCCGGTCTACGGCTCCCGCAACCCGTTCGCGTTCATGGAGCTGCAGAACGTCCAGGAGTTGACAAACTTCTTCGAGCGCCGCCCCTCCGCCTACCAGGTGGCGGTCGAGGGCAACGTCTCCTTCGACGACGAGTTCTGACCCGCCCTCCGTTTCCCGGCCCGCCGCGGCTCCCGCGCGGCGGGCCGGTCGGCTGTCAACTCCGCCGGCCGGTGCCGCGGTCGAGGTCGGGCCCCGAGCACGTCGGCCTCGGGGCCGCGTGCTAAGCGGCCGGTGGGATGCCCAGGGCGCGGACCAGGTGGGTCAGTTCCTCCTGGAAGAGCTTCTCGGGGCTGGCCGTCTGGCCGCGCAGGTGGCCGTAGATCTCCAGGGAGACCAGGCCGTGCAGCCGGCCCCAGATGTGGAGGGCGAGGGCCACGGCCGCCGGCGGTAGGTCGGGGAAGGCGGGCCGGACCCTCGCCAGGAGCCCGGGGTCGAAGTCCGACCACTGGAACTCGCTGTCGGCGTGGAGGCGTTGGGCGTGCGGCCAGGCGGCGGCCGCGACGGCGGTAAGGACCAGGCAGACCCGCCGCGCGGCGTCCGGGGCCGGGCCGCCCTCGGGGGGCTGGTAGCCGGGGACGGGTCGCCGTAGACGAGGCGGAAGCCCTCGGGGTTGGCCAGGGCCCAGTCGCGGAAGGCGCCGGCCCTGACCTGGGCGAGCGTCGACGTCCTCGATGCCACCAGCATCGCCGCCGTCCTGCCTGGCCTGGACGTCCTCATCAGCGGCTTCCAACCCGGCAACGCGGCACGGGACTTCACCGACACCGTCCGGCGCTCCATCGCCGACCGGACCGTCTACGCCACCGCGGCGCGGGCGCTGCTGAAGGCGCTGGAGAGCCAGCCACGCACCCGGCTCATCGTGATCGGCGGCGCCGGCAGCCTGGAGATCGCGCCAGGGGTGGTGCGGGCCGACTCGGACGAACTGCTGCACGAGGCCCTCGACCAGCTCGGCCTGCCCAGGGAGTATGCGGCGGCGGTGCGCGGCCACCGCGACGCGCTCAACGTGCTGCGCACCTCCAACCGACTGTGGACCTACCTCAGCCCCGCCGAGGAGATCGCCCCTGGCGAGCGCACCGGCCGCTACCGCCTCGGCGGCGATCAGCCGGTCCTCGACGCCGAGGGCCGCAGCCGGATCTCGATCGAGGACGCCGCCGTGGCGCTGGTCGACGAGGCCGAGCTACCACGCTTCGTCCAGCGCCGCTTCACCATCGGCTACTAGTGACGCACCCCCGCCAGGTAGAGCTAGCGCCATACCCGCTCCATGGCCGCGGAGGAGTGGGAGATCTACCTGGTCGACGAGGTCCGCGAGTGGATCGACCGGCTCGATGAGGCGGCGATCGCCCGCGTGGTGCAGGCCCTCGACGCCCTAGCCGAGGGTGGGCCCGGCCTCGGGCGCCCCCTGGTGGACACGACTCACGGGCCACCCTGGAGAATCTCCACGCTACGCCGAGTATGTGAAGACCCGGGGCAGAAGAGGATGGTGCCCCATGAGCGAGTACGCACGGTGGCGGGACATCCGAGGCGAGTACGTCGAACGCGCGAGCGGCAAGGAGGCCGTGGCTCAGGGCAAGCAGGAACTGCTGGGCGAGTGCTGGGCCACCGGCTGGCCGAGATCCGGCGTGCCGTGGCCTGGCCCAGGAGCAAGGTGGCCGAGCGAATGGAGGTCACCAAGGGGCGCGTCTCGCAGATCGAGCAGGGCCGTACTTCGGGCCAGGAAGTGCTCGCCCGCTACGTCGCCGCCCTCGGCGGGCGTCTGCATCAGGCAATCTGCTTCGACAACGGGGGCATCGCCGCCATCGCATAGCCGCCCGGCAACTCTGAGCCCCTGATCAGCGAACTCTCATCCGTTCCTCATCCGGCCCCGCTGGGATGGCGGCATGAGTGAGGAAGAACTGCACGACCATGACAAGGGGCTCTCCTTCGATCTGCCGACGCTCGCCCGGCGGCGGATGCTGGTGCTGAGCGGGGGCGGCCTGCTCGCCGTGGCCGGGTGCGCGGCCGAGGCGGGCGGCAGCGGCGGCGGCACCGCCTCGTCGTCGCCCAGCGCCGCGGCCACGCAGCCGGACGCCGAGTGCGCCGAGATACCGGACGAGACCGGTGGCCCCTACCCGGCGGACGGGTCGAACGGGGTGAACGTGCTCACCCAGAGCGGGATCGTCCGCAGCGACATCACCACCAGCTTCGGCACCGCGAGCGGCGTCGCAGAGGGCGTGCCGCTCACGATCGAGCTCACCGTGGTGGACGTGGCGAGCGGCTGCGGCGCCGGGCTCCAGGGCGCGGCCGTGTACCTGTGGCACTGCGACCGGGACGGCAACTACTCGCTCTACTCACCGGGGGTGGAGAACGAGAACTACCTGCGCGGCGTCCAGGAGACCGACGCGAACGGCAAGGTGACCTTCACCAGCATCTTCCCGGCCTGCTACGCCGGCCGCTGGCCGCACATCCACTTCGAGGTCTACCAGAGCCTCGACCAGGCCACCGCCGCCGGCAACGCGATCAAGACCTCGCAGCTGGCGCTGCCTGAGGACGTCTGCGACACCGTCTACGACACCGAGGGCTACGGCCGCAGCATCCAGAACTTCGCCCAGGTCGCGCTGGACACCGACAACGTGTTCAGCGACGGCTCCACGCTGCAACTCGCCACGGTCAGCGGGGACGCGGACCAGGGCTATGTCGCCTCGCTCCGACTCGGCGTCTGAGGGACGGGCGGGGGGCCGCGCCGGCCCCCCGCCCGGGCGGCGGAAGGGCCCCGAAGGGCCCGACGCGGCGCGGGCGTTCAGTCGTTGGGCACCGTCTCGTAGCGCGGGGTGCCCTCCTCCATCATCTTCAGGGCCTTCTTCCGCTCCCGCTTCGAGAGCCGGTCGATGTACAGCCGGCCGTAGAGGTGGTCCGTCTCGTGCTGCAGGCAGCGCGCGAAGTAGCCGGTGCCGCGCACCGCGATCGGCCGGCCCGTGGCGTCCTGCCCGCGCACCACCGCGACATCGGGGCGCGCCAGCTCGGCGTAGGCCGTCGGCACCGACAGGCAGCCCTCGTTGTTGTCGTCCAACACCCGCTCCTCGGCGGGCAGTTCGTCAAGCACCGGGTTGCACACCACGCCCACGTGCCGCACCCCGTCGTCGTCGGCGCAGTCGTAGACGAAGACCTTCAGGTCCACGCCGATCTGGTTGGCCGCCAGGCCGACGCCCTCGGCCGCCCGCTGGCTGGCGAACATGTCGTCGACCAGCGCGGCGAGCTCGTCGCCGAACTCCGTGACGTCCTTGACCTCCCGGTGCAGCAGCGGGTGCCCGAAGACGGTGATCGGCCGAGCCGTGCCCCGCTCGCGGTACGCACGCTCCCGCTCCTCGCAGTCCTCGGTGTCGACGACGAACTCGTCGCTGATCCGCTCATCGGTGTCGTGCTGCGCCATGGTGTCCGCCGTATGCCTTTCGGTCCGCCTCGCGGTAACCCGTACAGCTTACGGCGCCCGCCGACCGGCCCGAGCGCCCTCAGCAGACCTCCTCCAGGTCACGCCAGTCCCTGGTGTCCTCGCTGTCGGCCACCCAGCCGTCCAGCAGCCCGCGCACCAGCTGCTCCGGCGCGGCGAGACCGCACTCGCGCTCCGGCGACCACAGGGCGCCCGCGCCCGTGTGCCCCAGCGGCCCGGGACGCCCCGGCACGCTGTGGTCGTGCGGGTCGTGCTGGGCCAGGCCGTCCCCCTGCTCGCTCGGCATCCGGCTCTCCGAGCAGGCCCGACACAGCAGCCGGACCGAGGACGACCAGTCCTCGGCCGCGTAGCCCGCGTCGGCCGCCAGCCGCTCCAGCGCGTCCCGGTCGGCCTCGGTGGCGGCCTCGATCAGCACCACCCAGGTGGGCACGGCGGACGGCGCCCACAGCTCGATCTCGTCGAAGACCGGGTAGACCGAGGTGACGCCCCCGGCCGTCATGGTGCGCTCACCGCGCGGCACGCCGTCGTGCAGCACCACCTCGCCCCAGCGACGCCCGGAGGACGGCAGCGGGATGTTCTGCACCTCGATCCTGGCCGGGTCGAGACGCCGGCCCCAGACCACCTCGGCCTCGCCCTCGGGCGAGAGGCGCACCGCCGCCCCGCCGAGGTCCATGCCGAGCGGCTCACCCCCCGCCGCGGAGCCGCCGTCCGGGACCGGGAGCCCGTACGCCTGCCAGGCGCGGCGGGCCAGCGGCCAATCCTGCAGGGCGGTGGCGGCGATGCCGACGTTCCACCAGTCGGGGGCGCCGGCGTCCTTCTCCAGCAGCGCCACGGCCCGCAGCCCGGCCGCCCTGGCCTGCTCCCAGTCGTGCCGGAACTTGTACAGCAGCGCCAGGTTGAACCAGGACTCCGACAGCCAGGGCTCCAGGTCGGCGGCACGGGTGAGCAGCGCGCCCGCGTCCTCGTAGCGGCCGTCGTCGATGAGGGTGAACGCCCGGTCGGTGGCAAGCCGCCAGTCCGAGGACGGCCGCTGCCTGACCCTGCCGAAGATCCTCACATGTCCCGCCTGATTCCCGCTTCACAGCGTCTACTTCACAGTCTTCCTGTCCTGACCCGAGGGCATCCAACCATGGGGAGGTTGGGGAGGACAGGTGCCTGCTCACAGCATGGGGCAGGGGGCCGGGACGCGCGAGACGGCTTCGCGCGGGAGAGCGGGAAAGGAGGGGCGCCCCGGGTGCGCGCGGCGCCCGGACGACTCCGATCGGGTGAGACCCGACGCGGGGATCAGCCGGCGGCCGCCTGGCCGGGCGCCTGCTCCCCGGCCTCGGGTCCACCCCGCTCGCTCCTGATCATGTCGATCCGGCCGAGCACCTTGGCCCGCAGGTCGGTCGGCACGTCGTCGTGGCCGCAGCAGCGCTTGACCAGCTTCTTCACCGACTGCTCAAGGCCGTACTTCTCCAGGCACGGCGAGCACTCGTCCATGTGCTCCCGGATCTTGGCGCAGTCCCCGTCCGGCATCTCGCGGTCCAGATACTCGTAGATCCGGTCCAGGACCTCCGAGCAGTCCGCGGGACGCGACGGTTCGCCACTGCCAGTCATGATCCAGCGCCTTCCTGAGCCGCCCCGGCGGGGACGAGGCCGCGCTCGCGCGCGTAGTCCTCGAGCATGTCGCGCAGCTGACGACGACCGCGGTGCAGCCGGGACATCACCGTGCCAATGGGGGTACCCATGATGTCGGCGATCTCCTTGTAGGCAAACCCCTCGACGTCGGCGAGGTAGACCGCGATGCGGAACTCCTCGGGAATCGCCTGCAGGGCCTGCTTGACGTCCGAGTCGGGCAGGTGGTCGAGGGCCTGGGACTCGGCGGAGCGCAGCCCGGTCGACATGTGCGACTCGGCGCGCGCCAGCTGCCAGTCCTCGATGTCCTCGGCGGCACTGCGCTGCGGCTCCCGCTGCTTCTTGCGGTAGGAGTTGATGAAGGTGTTGGTGAGGATGCGGTACATCCACGCCTTGAGGTTGGTGCCCTGCCGGAACTGGTGGAACGAGCCGTACGCCTTCGCGTACGTCTCCTGGACCAGGTCCTCGGCGTCGGCCGGGTTGCGCGTCATGCGCAGCGCGGCCGAGTACATCTGGTCGAGGTAGCCGAGGGCGTCCCGCTCGAACCGTGCGTTGCGTTCGGCCTCGGTCTCCTCGTGGGACTCCTCGTGCGCGCCGTCGTCCGTGCCGGTGACCGGACCCACCTCCTCCGCGAATGTGATGAGCCCGGGGGCGGACCCACCCGCTTCGGAGGATAGACGACCGGGGGCGGGCTTCGCCGGTCGGGACGGCCGCTCGGCGGCAAGCCGGAGCGTCGCCCAGTCGACCTCCGCGGCCCGCTGGACGAGCATGCTTTCGGGGCGGGGCGGGCAGGCGATGGAACCCATGGAGCTGGTCTCCCTCTCGCTCTCGGACGTCATGACGTCTGCCACAACGCCACGCGCCCCCGCCGCATTCCCCGGCTAGAAGAGGGTCTCCTCCTCGGGCGCCGGCAGCTCCCGCACCAGCTCGGGCCCGTTGTTCCTGACGTTGCTGACCTCGGTCGGCACCGGGTAGGCCCGCAGCCGGCCGGTCGGCAGGTCCTCGAGCAGCGGCCGTATCGCCTCTGGCTCGGTCCGCGCCGGGTCGAGCCACGCGTCCCAACGGTCCGGCGGCAGCGCGACCGGCATCCGGGGGTGGATGTCGGCCAGCGCGCGCGGCGCGGCAGCGCTGCCGGGCGCCGGCTCGGGCAGCGGCGCGGTCTCGGCCTCGGTGGTCAGCACCGTGCAGGTGGCCCACCAGGCCCGCGGGTGGTCGTCGGGCAGCGTCGCGTCCCGCCAGAACTCGTACAGGCCGGCCAGCGCCATCACGGAACCGTCGACCGGCGTCACGAAGTACGGCTGCTTGCGGGGCCGCTTCCGCTTGCCCTTCTCCTCCTCTTTTCGCTCCTCGCCACCGGTCACCCACTCGTAGTAGCCGTCGGCTGGGAGCAGGCAGCGGCGGGCGGCGAAGGGTCTCCGGTAGGACGACTTCTCGTGGACCGTCTCCATCCGGGCGTTGATCATCATCGCCGCCTTCTCCGGCGACTTGGCCCACGACGGCACGAGCCCCCACCGCAGCGCGCGCAACTGCCGCACCGGCTCGGGCCCCGCGTCGCGCACGGGCCGGTCGAGCACGGCGTACACCTCCTTGGTGGGCGCGACGTTCCAGTCCGCAGGAAGCGCCTTCTCCTGGTCCCACAGCTTGACGTCGAACAACCCCACCAGATCCTCTGGCCGCCGGCTGGCCGCGTACCGTCCGCACATGCGGCCCCAGGGTAGTCGCTGCCCCCTCGATCCCCACCACCGTGGTTCCGATCTGACCGGGTCATGAGGGCGGATGGCGGAGCCGGCGGGGCAGAGCCTGGTCGAGGGCCTCCCTGCTCTGGAAGTGGAGGGCGGTCCAGCCCGCGGCGCGTGCCGCGGCGGTGTTCGTTTCGTTGTCATCGATGAAGAGGATGTCGTTCGAGCAGGCGCCCAGTGTTCAGCGGCGGCGTCGAAGGCGGCCGGGTCGGGCTTTCGGTGTCCGAGACGGTGGCCGAACAGCAGGTGGTCGAAGCCGTCGAACATCGTGGGGTACAGCCGCAGCAGCACTTCCTGCTCCAGCGGGCCGTTGTTGGTGAACAGCGCCAACGACCGGGAACCACGGTGCCGTTCCAACGTCTCCCGGACGGCATGGTCAGGCTGGAAGGCGCTGCACCAGGCGGCGTCGAGGTCATCGTCGCCGCCGGTGAAGCCGGTGGCGGCCCGGATTCGGTCCCGGATCTCCGCCGCGTGCGGGTACTTGCCCGAATCGCGGTCGGCGCTGAATCCGGACCGCCACAGCAACGCGTCGACTCGGTCTGCGGGGAGCGCGAAGGCGTCGGCCATGCGCCGCAGGCGATGGGCGTGGTCGAAGTGGAACAGCACGCCGCCGAGGTCGACGACCAGGTGGTGGGGTCTCATGTGACGACCTCCCGGGCCGCGGCCCGGATTTCGTCGAGCAGGACGGTGAGATCGTCCTCGGTGGTGCTCGGGTGGAGGACGCAGGCGCGCAGGGCCGCGGCACCGGAGAGCCTCGTGCCGGTGAGGAAGGCGTGCCCACGGCGCTGCACGGCGGCCGGGATCGCCTCGTTCACTGCTTCCGCGTGGTCTGGGTCGAGGGTCGGAGGCCGGTGGCGGAACGCGGCGATGGAGGTGACGGCCGGGGCGAGCAGTTCGAAGTCGTCTGAGGCTTCGATCAGCTCGGCGAGCGTGCGCGCGAGC
>NZ_SMKC01000188.1 GCF_004348315.1 Streptomyces sp. 8K308
GGGGTGCGGCCCCCGGGGAGGGGCGTCGGGGCACGGGACGTGGTGACCGGTAGGCCGGCAGGCCGTGATCGCTTTGTTGCGAGGACTTGGTGCAAACCACTTCCACCGTCCGCGCCCGCCCGTACCCTGAGAGAGGCGCACCGGTGGGGGCCGGTGCGTGTGTCAGGGGGCGAGACAGGTGGGTGCGACGCCCACGGCCCGGTACCGGTGCCGTACGGCGGCGGCCGCACGGTTCTCCCCGGCACCGGGCACGGGCGTCGCGCCCGCCCGAAGCCGAGGTGGCAGACGCGAGGGGTGGTTGTGGAACGTATTCGGGTGCTGGTGGTCGACGAGCACCGAATCTTCGCCGAGTCGTTGGCCACCGCGCTCACCGCCGAGCAGGACGTCGACGCGGCGGCCGTCGGCTCGCTGCCCGCCGCCCACCAACTGCTCGAGCGCGCCCCGTTCGACGTGCTGCTCCTCGACGCCGGCCTGCGCGAGGGCATGGAGGGCGACGGTTCGCTGCTCGCGACGGCGCAGGAGCGCCTCCCCGCACTTCGTGCTGTCATGCTCGCGGCATATGACGACCCGAAGCTGGCCGCCCAGGCCCTCGCGGCCGGCGCCAGCGGCTGGGTGGCCAAGGACAGCTCGTTGGCCCGCCTGCTCCAGGTCGTCCGCGGCGTGCAGCGCGACGAGACGCACATCTCCCCGGCCCTCCTCACCGGCGTGTTGCGGGAGTTGAGCCGGGACCGCCGGCACCGCACCGAGCACCAGCGGCTCGTCGAGTCGCTGACCCCGCGCGAACTCGAGGTTCTCCGCTGCATGTTGGCTGGGCTCGGCCGCAAGGCCGTCGCCGAGCGGCTCTACCTCTCGCCGCACACCGTCCGCACCCACATGCAGAACGTCCTTGGGAAGCTCGGCGTCCACTCCACCCTCGCCGCCGTCGCCCTCGCCCGCCGCGCCGGCGTCACCCCCGCGGACTGACCGCCGTCAACCGCCGGTAGCGCGCAGCGCCCGCTCCCCGACCAGGCGCAGGTAGTCGGCCAGCTCCGGCGGCTCGTGCACGACGAACTCACAGTCCATCGTGAGCAGTCGGGCCGCCAGCCACTCCTTCGACTCGTCGGCCGGGCCGCGCAGCAGGCAGCTCCGGGCGTCGATCGGCCGGAACAGTTCGCGCCCCATGCCGAGCCGCCGGGCCGCCTCCTCGGCCGGCAGGCCAAGCGTCGCCACCACCTCGAAGCGCGGGAACATCTCGTAGAGGCGGCGCGTGACGTACTCGGCCGCGTCGTCGCCCGGCGGCTCGCGGGGCGCCACGCGCACGCCGGTCGGCCGGGGCGCGGCGATCCGGTCGACGCGGAAGACCCGCCAGTCGTCCCGCTCGGTGTCGTACGCCAGCAGGTACCAGCGCCGCCACGCCGCGACGAGCCGGTACGGCTCCACGTGCCGCCGGCTCTCCCGCCCGTCCGCCGCGCGGTAGCCGAACCGCAGCCGCTCCCGCGCCGCCGCCGCGCCCGCGAGCACGGCCAGCGCCTCCGGATCGACGCCCTGGTCCTCCTCGCCGGCGGCCACCGGCACCGTGGCCAGGCCGAGCGCCGCGACCCGGCGCCGCAGCCGCGCGGGCAGCACCTGTTCCAGCTTGGCGAGCGCCCGCAGGCTGGCCTCCTCGATGCCGGTGACGGCGGCGCCGGCCGCCGTCCGCAGCCCGACCGCGATCGCCACCGCCTCCTCGTCGTCGAGCAGCAGCGGCGGCATCGCCTGCCCAGCCGCCAGCCGGTACCCGCCGACCGCGCCCCGCGTCGCCCGCACCGGATAGCCGAGGTCCCGCAGCCGCTCCACGTCCCGCCGCACGGTCCTGGCCGTGACCCCGAGCCGCTCGGCCAGCTCGCTGCCCGGCCACTCACGCGGCGTCTGGAGCAGCGAGAGCAGCCGCAGCAGCCGTCCCGCCTGGTTCTCGCTCATGCCGCCATCATGCCGGACCAACGAGGACCGGAGCGGACCTATATCCCCTCTACGGTGATCGCATGACCGAACAGATCGTCCCCTTCCGCATCGACATCCCGCAGGCCGAGCTCGACGACCTCCACGACCGCCTCGCGCGCACCCGCTGGCCCCGCCAGCTGCCGGGCGATGGCTGGAGCCGCGGCGTCCCCGTCGACCACCTGCGGGAGCTGGCCGAGCACTGGCGCTCCGGCTACGACTGGCGCGCCTGGGAGGCCACACTGAACGCCTTCCCGCAGTTCACGACGGAGATCGACGGGCTCGACATCCACTTCCTGCACGTCCGCTCCGAGGTGCCTGGCGCGCTGCCGCTCGTCCTCACCCACGGCTGGCCCAACTCGTTCGTCGAGTTCACCGACTTCCTCGCCCCGCTGACCGCCCGTGGCTTCCACGTCGTCGCGCCGTCCGTGCCGGGGTTCGGCTTCTCGGCTCCGCCGCCCACCACGGGCTGGAGCGTGACGCGGGTGGCCAGGATCTGGGCCGAGCTGATGTGCCGCCTCGGCTACGACAGGTACGGCACGGTTGGCGGCGACCTGGGCGCCTACGTCTCCCCCGAGGTGGCCGTGGTCGACCCGGCCCACGTCGTCGGCGTGTACATCGACGGCGGCCTCGGCTTCCCGACCGAGGCGGACGTGCCCGACATGACGCCGGACGAGCTGGCCGGCTACGAGCTGATGAAGCAGTGGTCGACCGGCGGCGTCGACCACCACGCGCTGCTGCGGGCCGCGCCGCAGACGTTCTGCTACGGCTGGGACGACTCACCGGTCGGCCAACTCGCCTGGCTGGCTGAGAAGTTCCACCAGTTCAACGTGCACACCTCCCGGGACCTCTTCCTGACCAACGCGACGGTCTACTGGCTGACCGGCACCTCAGGCACGTCCTCCTGGCCGATGTACGAGACCACCGAGTTCGGCTGGCCCGCAGGCCAGGACGTCGTCCCCACCGGCGTCTACGTCGGCCCGCCCGGCATCCGCCGCCTCGCGGACCGCGCCAACCGGATCATCCACTGGCCGGAGACCAACCCGGGCCGCGGCCACTTCCCGGCGATGGAGGTGCCTGAGGCCCTGGCCGCCGATATTCGCTGTTTCTTCGACAAGGCCATCGCCTACGCTGCCGAGCATGTTGACGC
Source organism: Streptomyces sp. 8K308 (assembly GCF_004348315.1). Classification (GTDB taxonomy): domain Bacteria; phylum Actinomycetota; class Actinomycetes; order Streptomycetales; family Streptomycetaceae; genus Streptomyces. Next base: position 3,107 of record NZ_SMKC01000188.1, read on the forward strand.
TGACACTGGAGCGACTCCACGCTGACCACGCCGCCGCGCTGCTGGCCTTCGAGCGGGAGAACCGGGCCTACTTCGCCCGCTCGATCCCCGACCGCGGCGACGCCTACTTCGCGGAGTTCGCCGCCACGCACCGGGCGCGGCTCGACGAACAGGAGGCCGGCGTCTGCCACTTCCACGTCGTGCTCGACGACCGCGGCGAGCTGGTCGGCCGCGTCAACCTGGTGGACGTCGAGGCCGGCTCCGCCGAACTCGGCTACCGGATCGCGGAACGTGCCACCGGCCGGGGCGTGGCGACGACCGCCGTCGCCGAGGCATGCCGCCTGGCCGCCACGGCCTACGGCCTCACCGAACTGACCGCCAAGACCACCCGCGACAACGCCGCCTCCATGACGGTCCTCGCCCGCAACGGCTTCACGCCCGTCGCCGACATCACCCTCATGAACCGCCCCGGCGTCCGCTACCGCCGCACGCTCAACGGCGACGACCGGGGCGGTCCACGGCCGAGCTGACGCACCCGCCGCCTGAACGGGCTGGACCGTGCTCTCTCCGGCGATAACGTTCTGTGGCGACCTGGCGAGGAGGGGCATGTCTCGGACGGTTATCGATCTTGACGACGAGATCGTCGAGGAGGCGATGCGGCTGTACGGCGTCGCCACAAAGGCGGCAGCGGTGCGCGCGGCCATGGAGGAACGCGGTGAAGCGGCGACTGCGACAGAGTTCGCCGACGCTGCACGTTAGAGGGCGACAGGTCACGGTGGACCAGCCCGGCCGCGTGGATGTCGCGCAGCGCCGCCGCCAGTCCGTTGGCCAGCCGTAGCACCGCGTCCTGGGGCAGGCCACCGGCTTCCTCCAACACCACCCTTAGCGCAGGACCGTGTACGAACTCGGAGGCCAGCCAGGGGACGTCGGCGTCCAAGTCGGCGTGGACCAAGGGTGCGATGTGGTCAACGGCCACCTTGCGGGTGGCTGCCACCTCGCGCCGAAAACGCCGGCGGAACCCGTCATCGGCGGCCAGATGCGCGTGCACCCTCTTGATCGCCACCAGAGCGCCGTCCGCCCCCGTGGCCAGCAGCACGCGCCCCATGCCGCCCTCACCCAGCACGGCACGCGGCCGGTACAGCCCGAGCTCGCGTGGGTCGAACGCCGCCAGCTGCTCCATAATGTTCCCTCCCCTAGAACGGGCCACTGCGGCCCCTCCCAGCCTGCGCTGCGTGCGTACGGCGGATCGACTCTCCGCGCGCCGGCACAGTTCGGGGTGGATACCACGGCCCGGCCCGCCGCTGCGGCGGCCAGGACGCCGGGGAACGTGACCGCGTCGAAGACGGCCCGCTCTGGCCGGTAGCTGGTGGCGAACCCGCTGAGCAGCTGGAAGACGTCATCGGCGTCCGCGTCGGTGGTGGGTCGGCTGATCACGGGCTCGCTCACCCCTGTGAGAGTACTGGCCGCCTACGATGAGGGGCAGGGCAACAGCCCTGTCTCGGTCATTCGTCGACATCCGGAGCGCCCGTTGAGCGAGAACACCGTGTACCGGCATCTACGGGAGTTGCGCGAGCATCTGACGCCGCCGCCCGGTCTCGACTATCCGGAGATCAGCGACGGGCAGTTGGTCATGATGATGAGCCCACGTCCGCGACACCAGGTGAACGCGAAGCGCGTCACCCGGCAGCTCGACCAGCAGCTGCCGGACGGCATCTTCGCCTACGAGTCGACGGACACCGACGACGAACTCCTCGGCAAGCTCCGCGTCCCGGACGTGCTGGTGGTCAGCGAGGAGGCCATGCTCGCGGCGGAGCCGACGCTCGACCCGCGGGAGATTCTGCTCGCCGTGGAGATCGTCTCCCCTTCGAACCCCGACAACGACTACCGGGACAAGCTCGCCGACTACCCGCGCATGGGCATTCCGCGCTACCTGATCGTCGACCCGCGCGAGGGCACCTGGTCCTACCACTGGGACATCGTCACCAACGGAGGTGTTCCGGCCTATGCCAGCCGCCTCGGCAAGCGCCCCTTCGGGGATGCGGTGACCATCGACACGGAGGTCGGCCGGTGGACGATCGAGACGGTGGGCCTGCCGCTGTACACGGAGACGGACATGGCGCTCGGTTGACCGGCTGGGACCGGGATGTTAACCGCCGGGTAGCGGGTGGTGGGGAAATTTATCGGATGAGTTGAACGTCGGGGGCGACGGGGCCTGGGGCGCGCACGGTTGTGGTGGAACCAACACAACCGCACATCCCCCGATCCCCGTGAGGTGACCCGATGTCCCGTGGCCGTCCTTCGTTCAACCGCCGGCGCGTCCTGATCGCCGGCCTGGTCGGTGGTTCGGTGGTGGCCGGCGCGGTAGGGGTGACCGCGGCCATGGCGGGGGAGGAGTCGGCGACCGCGGGCCAGCGCGTCGTCTGCCCCCAGGTCCTCGTCACCAACACCCCGGCGGCTGCGCAGGCCGAGGTGGACCGGGACCTCGCGCTGCTGGAGACGCAGATGGCGGAGGCGAACGCGCGGCTCGCCGACTCCGTCGGCGAGGGCGGCCCGAACTTCGTGCAGAACGCGATTCTCGGACCGTTGGAGGACAAGCGGGTCGCGACGCTGGCCCGGATCGGCACCGCGTTCGCGCGGCAGGGCGAGACGCCGCCGGGCAACCTCGACGCGCTGGCCGCCTGCCAACTCTCTGACTCCGGCGACCCGGTCGAGGCCACCCCCGAGGAACCGGGCGCGCCGGAGGAGGAGGGAGGTGGGGGCGAGAGCGAGGCGGGCGCGGACGCGGGTGCCGGGAGCATCGTGTGTCCCGAGGTGTCGGTGGCGGCGGTGCCGGCGGCTGCGCAGGCGGAGGTGGACCGGAACCTGGCGCTGCTGGAGACGCAGATCGCGGAGGCGAACGCGCGGCTGGTGAGTTCGGCGGGTGAGGGTGGTCCGAACTTCGTGCAGAACGCGATTCTCGGTCCGTTGGAGGACAAGCGAGTGGCGACGTTGGACCGGATCAGGATCTCGATCGAGCGGCAGGGCGCCACGGCCCCGGCCGGGTTGCAGGACCTCGCCACCTGCTCGCTCGGCTAGTGCGGGAGTGGGCCGCCGTGCCAGGTGGGGAACGGCGCCTGGCCGGTGGCCACCGCGAGCGCCGCCGCCGCGCCGAGCCGGGTGGAGTCGAGGGTCGGCAGCGGCGAGTCGTCCGGGCCGATCAGCAGCGGGATCTCGGTGCAGACCAGGGCGACCGCGTCGCAGTCACGCGCCGCCAGCCGTTCGATGACGCGAACGTACGCGTCGCGGGCGGCGTCGCGGAAGACGCCGTTCACCAGTTCGTCGAAGATGATCTGGTCGACCGTCTCCCGGTCCGCCGGGTCCGGCACCTCGGCCGCGATGCCGTGCCGGCCGAGGGCGTCGGAGTAGAGCGCGGAGCCCATCGTGAAGCGGGTGCCGAGCACGCCGACGCGCCGCCGGCCGTCGCGCGCCGCGCGGGCGGCGACGACATCGGGCAGGTGCAGGCCCGGGAGCGCGAGGTCGGGCCCTGGCCGCTGGAGGGCCAGGTGGGCGGTGTTGTCCGGGCAGACGAAGAAGGTCGCGCCGGCGGCGGCGAGCCGCTCGGCGCTGGTGGCGAGGATCGCGCGGATCGCGTCGTGATCGCCGGCGTCCCAGGCCGGCATGGCGCGGGCCATCGATATCAGGTCCAGCGTCACGTCGGGGTGGTCGTGCGGACCGAGCGCGCGGAAGCCCTCCTGGCAGAAGGTGCGGAAGCAGAGCGCGGCGCCCTCCGCGCTGTGACCGAGAATCCCGAGGTGGTGGTTCATGATGGCTACGGTCTCCTTCGTTCGGTCTGACGAACGGACGTCCGGTATGGTGGGCGACAGGACGGGTGTTCGTCAAGCCGAACGACGAAGGGTCAGGAGCGAACGGTTGGGCGAGGAGTCGAATCTGGGGGCGCGGATCGCCGAGTCGATCCGCCGCGAGCGGGAGCGCGCCGGCCTCTCGCTGAGCGCGCTGGCGGCGCGCGCCGGGGTCGCCAAGTCCACGCTGTCGCAGCTGGAGGCGGGCGGCGGTAACCCGAGTGTGGAGACGCTCTGGGCGATCGGCGTCGCGCTCGGCGTGCCGTTCAGCGCGTTCGTCGACCCGCCGCGCCCGCCGGTGCGTCTCGTGCGGGCCGGCGAGGGCCCGGTGACGCGGGCCGAGCGGGGCGACTACGCGGCCACGCTGCTGGCGTCCTGCCCGCCGGGCGCGCGCCGCGACCTCTACCGGATCACCACCGAGCCGGGCGAGGCCAAGCTGTCCACGCCGCACCAGCCGGGGACCGTCGAGCACGTGATCCTCGCCGCCGGCCGCGCCCGCGTCGGCCCCACCGCGGAACCGGTCGAACTCGCCCCCGGCGACTACCTCTCCTTCCCCGGCGACGCGCCCCACGTCTACGAGGCGCTGGAACCGGGCACGGCGGCGGTGGTGGTGATGGAGCACCCGTAGCGGGCGCGGCGGCCCGGACGATCGACGGCCCATGGCGGCCCCCCGCGGAGCGGGCCGGCGCTCAGACGTCGATGAGTCGTACCCGGTCGCCGCAGAGGGCGCGCATGTCGTCGAGGTCCGAGGTCAGCATGGCGACCGGTGCTGGCTGTCGCAGCGCGGCCTCGGCGACGGTGGCGTCGATCGCGTACCGATAGCCGTTCAGTCCTGCCGCCTTCAGGAGTTCGGCGGCGGACCGCGCGGACTCGGCGGTGACCGGCTCGATCTTGAGACGTGACAGTGCCCACCGCAGCCGTGGCACGTTCACCCGCCCGTGGCTGACCTCGACGATCGTGTTGGCGCTGATGACCAGGTCCGTGCCCATGCCGTGGAACACCTGAAGCAGCGCGAGTGTCCTGCGATCCTGCGCGATCCACGTGGAGAGGCCCTGGGAGTCAAGGACCACGGACTCGACGTGGTTCACGCGGCTTCCGACCCCGTGCCGGCGCCGTCGAAGCCGAGGATCCGCTCGCGGGCCTCGGTCAACTCCTCGGCGGTGAAGGCGCCATGTTCCTCCTGGTGACGCCGCAGGTCCTCGCCGAGGAGTTGGTGGCGGATCTGCCGGGCCACGGCTTCCGCGACATAGCCGGAGACGTTGTCCGTGAGCTTCTTGAGCTCGGTCACCTGCTCGGTGGGGAGCGTGACGGTGATCCGCGTGGTGGCTGCCATACGCTCAGCATACTTCGGTATGCGTCACGGGGTGAGCCCTCACCCCAACGTCCGGTGCGCGCCCGGGGTGTGGCCGAAGGCGCGGCGGAAGGCGTCGATGAAGGCGCTGGGGGAGGCCCAGCCGCAGCGGTGTGCCACGGCGGTCACGGGGAGGTCCGAGGAGAGCAGCAACAGCGCGTGGTAGAGCCGCAGTTGGGTGCGCCACTGGGGGAACGTCAGGCCGAGCTCGGCGCGGAAGAGGCGGGAGAGGGTGCGCTCGCCGGCGCCCACGGCCGCGCCGAGGGCGGCCAGGCCCCGGCCGTCCGCCGGATCCTCGGCCAGCAGCGCGCAGACGGCGGCAAGCCGGGGGTCGCGCGGCGTCGGCAGGTGGACGGACCGCTGCGGGGACGACCGCAGCTGGTCGAGCAGCACGGCCCGCAGCCGGCGCCGCTCAGGGGTGTCGTCAAGCGGCGGGCGGGTGTAGGCGAGCAGCAGCTCCCGCAGCAGCGGGCTGACGCTGAGCACCGTGGGCTCGTCGAGGCCGAGCGGGTTGTGGGTGGCGGGCAGGCCGACGGTGTGCAGGTCGAGGTGGCCGTGCGCGCGGTGCTCGTGGATGGTGCCGGCCGGGACCCAGATCGCGCGGGTGCCGGGCGCCACCCAGGTGCCGGCGTCCGTGGTGATGGCCAGGGTGCCGCGCCCCGCGTACAGGATCTGGTGGTCGTCGTGCCGGTGCGCGTCGATGCTCGCGCCGGGGGCCAGCGACAGCGTCACGGTGCGGGCCACCGGCTCGTACCTGATCTGGCGGGTCAGCGACATCATTCGGCATTTTATCGGAAGCAGGACAGCGGCGGCCCGGGCCATGCTCGGGCGGTGAGACCCAGAACGTCGAAGAAGAGCCCCATCACCCGGCTGTCGCTCGGGCACGCCTGCGTGGACTTCTACCAGGGCGCGGTGCCGGCCCTCGTGCCCTTCCTGGTCGCTGAGCGCGACTACGGCTACGCGGCGGCGTCCGGCATCGTGCTCGCCGCCTCACTGCTGTCGTCCGTCGTGCAGCCGCTGTTCGGGGCGCTCACCGACCGGTGGCCGCTGCCGTGGCTGCTGGCGGCGAGCACGCTGGTGGCCGGCGGCGGACTCGGCCTCGCCGGGGTCGGCGACTCCTACGCCCTCACGCTGGCGGCCGTCGCGGTGTCCGGGATCGGCGCCGCGGCCTACCACCCGGAGTCGGCGCGGGTGGCGCGGCTGGCCAGCGCCGGCGAGCCCGACGGCGGTCACGCCGCGATGAGTTGGTTCGCGCTCGGCGGCAACGTCGGCTTCGCCGCCGCCCCCCTGCTGGTCGCGCCGGTGGTCGCGGTCGGCGGGCTCGGCGCCACGCCGCTGCTCGCGCTGCCGGCCGTCGTCGGCGCCCTGCTGTGCGTGGCCGCGCTCCGGCTGCTGCGCGCGCCGGGCGGCGCGGCCGAGCGGGCCGCCGCGCTGGCCGGCGCCGACGACCGGGCCGCGTTCCTGCGGCTGACACTGGCCGTCGTCTGCCGGTCGATCGTCTTCGTCGGACTGAGCTCGTTCGTCGGCCTGTACGTCGCCGAGCGCACCGGCGGCGGCGAGACGGCGGCCGCGGTGGCGCTGTTCGTCCTCTACCTGGGCGGCGGCGTCGGCACGGTACTCGGCGGCCGGCTCGCCGCGCGCTGGGGGCGGGTGCGGGTGGTGACCTGGTCGTACGCGGCCACCGTGCTCGCCGTCGCGGGCGTCGTGCTGGTGCCGGGGCCCGTCGTCTACGGCTTCGTGGCGGCCACCTCGGCCGCGCTCTACGTGCCGTTCTCGCTCCAGGTGACCCTCGCCCAGGACTACCTGCCCAACCGGATCGGCACCGCGAGCGGCGTCACGCTCGGCCTGACGGTCACCGTCGGCGGGGTCGCCACCCCGCTGATCGGTGCCGCCGCCGACGCGACGTCGCTGCGCACCGCGCTGCTGCCGCTGATCGTGCTGCCCGTCGTGGCCTGGCTACTGGCCCGCACCCTGCCCGAGCCGGGCGCGGGGCCCCGCGCGGCGCGACAGGCGGCGGAGGTGGCGAGGTGAACGAGTCGCCCTGGCTCAGCCCAGTGTGTCCATCAGGGTCGTGACATAGGCGTCCAGCCGCTGCTCCGCGACTCGCGTCGTCAGCTCCGTCCTCCCCGCCTCCCGCCATCCCCGCGACACCGACCGCACCTCCTCCGAGGCGGCCAGGGCGTCCCTGACCAGCCAGTACCGCCGTTCGCTCGCGGCTGCGGCCAGCACCCCGCCGGCCTCCTCGTATGCCTCGGGGAAGCGCAGGCCCCACGCGGGGCCGTGCAGCAGTGCGAGGTTGACGGAGCAGTGCGCGACATCGAGATCCGCTGGCCCCCAGGAGGTGGCCGCCCAGTCGACGACGCCGGTGATCCGGGCACCCGCCGGCCCTGAGGGTGCCACGTCGAACAGCACGTTCCCCGGGTGGAAGTCCCGGTGCAGGAATCGCCCTTCACAGCGCGGCGCGGGTCCGCTGATCACGTCGATCGCCGCGGCCCAGGCCGCCGCGTCGGCGCCCTTCGGCACCACGACGGTGTCGGCGGTCGTCAACGTCACGTACTTCCGGGGCCGCTCGGCGGGGCGCACGGCGTGGATCGCCACGAGCTGACGGGCCAGCAGGGGGACCCGCGCCGTCACCCCCTCGTCGTCGAGGACCATCCGGCCCGGCAGACGCGTCATGAGGAGCGACGGATACTCGCAGTGCGCGGCGGTCGGATCGACCGCGACCAGTCCGGGAGCCAGCACGCCGGTCCCCGGGAGCAGGGTCAGGGCACCAACCTCCCTGGCCAGCGCGTCCTCGGCGAGCCCCACGTAGAACGGGTCGACGTAGCTCCGCAGCACCAGCTCACGGGTGCCCCCATCCCGCCGGCCGATGGTCAGCCGCCGCATCTCGGCGGTGACGCCGCCGCGCAGCGCCTCGGCTCTGACGACCCGCTCGCCGACGTCCAGCTGCCGGCTCACCCAGGCGAGGGTCAACGGTCGGACGGCGGTCGCCTCGTCGTGGATCGTCACCGTGCCACCCCATCATCCGGACGGCGGCACGCGCAAAGGTTTGGCGGAGGTGGAGGCCGGCGGGTCCGGTCTCAGGCCGCCGCCGTGGTCGACACGTCGAAGCGACAGCGTTCCCGCAGCAGGTCGCTCAGGTCGGCGCCCGGGGCCAGTTCCTCCGGAGCTTGGCCGCGGCGGAAGAGGAGCGCGCCGGCGGTGATGCCGCCGAGGGTCAGTCGTGGGCCCTCGCGGCGCGGCCAGGTGCCCTCGCGCAGGCCGACGACCGGCACGTCGTTCCGCTCAAGGAACTGCTCAAGGCACTGCTCAAGGCACTCGGCCCGGCTCTCGCCCAGGTGTGGGGTGTCCGGCATGGCGTCCAGGTAGTGCGGGTTGATCTGGAACGGCACCAGGTCGAGCGCCTCGAACGTCGGCGGCTGGACGATGGGCATGTCGTTGGTGGTGCGCAGCGTCGGGCAGGCCATGGTGGTGCCGGCGCTCGACCCCAGGTAGGTCAAGGTCGCCGGCGGTCACTCGCTCGCGGACGGCCGCGACGAGGCCGCGCCGCCGCCGGCTGAGCCCTACGCGGGGATGTTGTCGAAGGGCGCGGTCAGGGCGCGCAGCAGCCCGGCGAGCTGCTGCCGCTCGGCCGCGCTCAGGCCGCCGAGCAGCGCGCGCTCCTGGGCGAGCAGCCCGGCCAGCGCCTGGTCGGCGTGGGTCATGCCCGACTCGGTGAGGCGGACCAGCACTCCGCGCCGGTCGCTGGGGTCGGGCTGCCGCTCCACCAGGCCGCGCTTGGCGAGCCGGTCGATGCGGTTGGTCATCGTGCCGGAGGTCACCAGGGTCTGGGTGAGGAGCTGGCCGGGGGAGAGCTGGTAGGGGCTGCCGGCCCGGCGCAGCGCGGTGAGGACGTCGAACTCCCAGGGCTCGAGGTCGTGTTCGGCGAAGGCCAGCCGCCGGGCCCGGTCCAGGTGGCGGGCCAGCCTGCTGACCCGGCTGAGCACCTCCAACGGCTCCACGTCGAGATCGGGACGCTCGCGCCGCCAGGCGGCCACCAGCCGATCAACCTCGTCCTCCATGCGGTCAGTCTAGTTGTTCTGTCGATATAAAGTCTCACGATGTGAAGCTTCATGATGTCAAGCTTCTTGACGTAGAGATAAATGGAGGGGGAGCATGACCCCATGGCACACGACTGGGACCCCGGCCAGTACCAGAGGTACGCCGGCCACCGCACCCGACCGCTGATCGACCTGCTCGCCCGCGTGCCGCCGCTGCCGGCGGCCGACCCCCGCGTCGCCGACCTCGGCTGCGGCCCCGGAGCCCCCAGCCTCCTGCTCGCCGACCGCTGGCCCACGGCCCACATCACCGGCTACGACAACTCCGCCACGATGCTCGCCGAGGCCGGCGGCCACGCGGGCCCCACGCCCGGCGGCGGCACCCTGGACTTCGCCGAGGCCGACCTCGCGACGTGGCGCCCGGCGGCCGGCGAGACGTTCGACCTGATCGTCTCCAACGCGGCCCTCCAGTGGCTCCCGAGGCACGTCGACCGGTTCCGCGACTGGGTCGACGCCCTGAGCCCAGGCGGCGTCTTCGCCTTCCAGGTCCCCGGCAACTTCGCCGCCCCCAGCCACGTGCTCATGCGCTCCCTCTGCGAGGGCCCACGCTGGCGCGACCGCCTCGGCGGCGTCCTCCGGCACGCCGACGTCGTGCAGCCGCCCGAGGGCTATCTCGCCTCGCTCGCCGCCCTCGGCTGCGGCGTCGACGCGTGGGAGACGACCTACCTGCACGTCCTCCAGGGCCCCGACCCCGTCCTCGACTGGGTGCGGAGCACCGGCCTCCGCCCCGTCCTCGCCGCCCTCGCCGACGACCCGGAGGCGCGCGACGCCTTCCTCGCCGACTACCGCACCGCCCTCCGCGCGGCCTACCCACCCACCGCCCACGGCACGATCTTCCCCTTCCGCCGCGTCTTCGTGATCGCCCAACGCTGACGACCTGGCGGCCTACCGCCCCGAAGGGGCCGGTCAGCTCCGC
>NZ_SMKC01000189.1 GCF_004348315.1 Streptomyces sp. 8K308
GGTGGGGGTCTTGTCGAGCGAGGGGGCTCCGGCGTCCTGGGGGGCGGCGCCGTTGCCACCGTTGCCGTTGCCGCCGGTGAAGCGGCCGAGGTTGCCGCCCAGGCCTTTGAGGGCGTCGCCGATCTCGCTCGGCACGATCCAGAGCTTGTTGGCGTCGCCCTCGGCGATCTTCGGGAGCATCTGGACGTACTGGTAGGAGAGCAGCTTCTGGTCGGCGTCGCCGGCGTGGATGGCCTCGAAGACGGTGCGGATGGCCTGGGCCTCGCCCTCGGCGCGGAGGGCCTTGGCGCGGGCGTCACCCTCGGCGCGCAGGATCTCGGACTGCTTGGCGCCCTCGGCCTGGAGGATCTCGGACTGCCTGATGCCCTCGGCCTGGAGGATCGCGGCGCGCTTGTCCCGGTCGGCACGCATCTGCTTCTCCATCGAGTCCTGGATGGAGGTGGGGGGCTCGATGGCCTTGAGCTCGACGCGGTTGACGCGGATGCCCCACTTGCCGGTGGCCTCGTCGAGCACGCCGCGCAGGGCCGCGTTGATCTCCTCGCGGGAGGTGAGGGTGCGCTCCAGGTCCATGCCACCGATGATGTTCCGCAACGTGGTGACCGTGAGCTGCTCGATGGCCTGGATGTAGTTGGAGACCTCGTAGGTCGCCGCGCGGGCGTCAGTGACCTGGTAGTAGATCACCGTGTCGATGTTGACCACCAGGTTGTCCTGGGTGATCACAGGCTGCGGCGGGAAGGGCACGACCTGCTCGCGCAGGTCGATGCGGTTGCGGATGCGGTCGATGAACGGGACGACGATATTGAGGCCCGCGTTCAACGTCCGTGTGTAGCGGCCGAACCGCTCGACGATGGCGGCGCTTGCCTGCTGGATCACCTGGATCGTCTGGACGAGAGCGATGACGACCAGCACCACCAGGATGACCAGCACGATGATGATGGCGTCCATCGTGATCTCCCCCTGCGGCTAGAAGAGTTGGAACGATTGTCGATGAAGTGACGCGCCCATCACATCACGACCGCGGTGGCGCCGTCGATCTCGACCACGCTGACCTGACTGCCCGGTTCGTAGGTGTCGTCGTCGCTGAGGGAGCGTGCCGACCACTCCTCGCCGGCGAGCTTGATCCGCCCGCTGCGCCCGTCAACTCGCTCCAGCACGATGGCCGTTCTACCCATCAGTGCGTCAACTCCCGTGCTGAGCACGGGCGGTCCCATGCGGGAGCGCCGCGCGATGGGTTGGACGACGATGATCAGCGCGGTGGACACGACGGCGAAGACGATGACTTGGATCACCAGGCTGTCGGTCAGGCCCGCGGCGGCGGCAGCCGCGACGGCGCCGGCCGCGAGCATGCCGAACTCCGGCATGGTGGTGAGGACGAGAGCGATCGCGAATCCACCGGCGGCGATGAGCCACCACACCCAGAAGTCCACCCCGCCATGGTAGGTCGGGGCGCGGCGCCGCGAACAGGGTTCGCCGAGTTTCCCGGTTCAGCCGCGCAGTGGCAGCCCGTGCGCGGTCCAGCGGTCGTCCCGGCGTTCGACGACGAGGGGCAGGCCGAAGCAGTGGGAGAGGTTGGAGGAGGTGAGGGTGGTGTCGATGGGGCCCGCGGCCAGGACCGACCCCTGACGGATGAGCAGCACGTGGGTGAAGCCGGGCGCGATCTCCTCGACGTGGTGGGTGACCATCAGCATGGAGGGGGCGTAGGGGTCGCGGGCGAGGCGGCCGAGGCGGCGCACTAGGTCCTCGCGGCCGCCGAGGTCGAGGCCGGCCGCCGGCTCGTCGAGCAGGAGGAGTTCGGGGTCGGACATCAGGGCGCGGGCGATCTGGGTGCGCTTGCGTTCACCCTCGGAGAGGGTGCCGAATCTGCGGTCGAGGTACTCGGTCATACCGAGGCGGTCGAGGAAGGCGCGGGCGCGCTGCTCGTCGACCTCGTCGTAGCGCTCCTGCCAGCCGGCGGTCATGCCGTAGGCGGCGGTGAGGACGGTGGTGAGGACGGTCTGGCGGGGGGAGAGCTTGGCGGCGAGCGCGCTGCTGGCCATGCCGATGCGCGGGCGGAGCTCGAACACGTCGACGGAGCCGAGCTTCTCGCCGAGGATCTGGGCGGTGCCGGTGGTCGGGAAGAGATAGCTGGAGGCAACGTTCAGCAGGGTGGTCTTCCCGGCGCCGTTGGGGCCGAGGATCACCCAGCGCTCGCCTTCCGCGACCGACCAGGAGACCTTGTCCACCAGAGCCCGGCCGTCGCGGACCACGGATACGTCCACCAGCTCCAGTACATCGCTCATGCGCGCGGTCTCTCCCCTTGCGGTCGCCGTTGCTCGTGTCTGTGGCGTCGGTGCCGGTGGGCACGTCCTCACGGACAAAACCTACGCCACTGCTTCTCGGAGTCTGTCGTCAGGAGGCTTGTTGGCCTTCCTTCCCTAAGGTAGGGGGCATGCTGGAGGAACCGCGTGCGGGGCGGCTTGCCGCCTGGGGTAATGCTCTTTTCGCCGGACTCGTGGCGCCGGACGATGCCGCGGGGCGTGCGGTCGGCGCCGACTCGGTGCACCGGGTGGTGGATCTCCCCGGCGAGGCGGGGCCCGTGGGGCTGACGTTGGCGTTCGGCCGGCTGCGGGCGCTGGGCGCGGTGGGGCTGCGAATCGCGCTGCCGCGCCCGGGGCATCCGTTGGGTCTCTGCGGGCCGCCGGAGTTCAACGCGGCGGCGATGGACGCCGAGGAGGCGGTGCTGGCCTCGGGGGCCGGGGTGGGTCTCGTGCCCGAGGTGCGCGAGGCGGGGCCGGCCGGGGACGTGTTGACCGAGGTGGTGTGGCGTTGTCTGGCGGTGCGGCAGGCGCCGCCGGCGGACGTGCCGTCGCTCGGGGAGGCCGAGCGGGAGTTGGCCGAGGTGTTGCGCGACGCCACAGAGGCGTTGACGCGGCTCGACGTGGCGGGGGCGGGGCCGGTGGCGCTGGCCAGGATCGAGGCGTACCGGGCGCGGATGGAGCGGGGGCGGCAGTTGCTGGCGCCGGGCTATCCGCCGCGTGCGGCGCGGGTGTTGGAGTTGGCGCAGCGGGTGGGGGCGCTGGTGGACATCGCCGCAGAGACGGAGCCGGGGGCGGCGGTGAGCGCGGGCCAGATGGCGCTGCGCGAGGGGGCATTGCGCCCGGTGGAGCGCGCCGCGCGGCGGGCACGGGTGGCCGCGTACAACGCGTACGCCGAGGAGTTGGAGCGGCAGCGGGGCTAGGGCCTGCCCGCGTGCCCGGTGCCCGGGGCCTGGTGGCTCCGGGGACCGGGTGCGGTGCGTGACCGACGGCTCAGCGGATGACGCCGACGTTGCCGAAGGCGGGGTTCAGAAGCCCGACGAGGTTGACCGAGTTGCCGTCGAGCTGGATCGGCACGTTGATCGGGATCTGGATGTTGTTGCCCGAGACGACGCCGGGGGACCCCGCGGCGAAGCCGGCCGCGTTGGAGTCGGCCGCGAAGGCTGAGCCGGCGCCGGCGCCGACGGCGGCACCGGTGGCGGCGAGCACGAGAACGGCCTTCCTGGCAGTGATCATGGGTACGTTCCTCCTGGACGTTGCGCTGCGCGGCTTCCTGGGCGTGAGGTCGCGCGCTGCACAACGGCCGGCCGCGACGCTCGGCACGGTCTCGTGCCGCGTTACCCACGTTCGGCGTAGCGGGGTCCGTGAGGTTGACGCGCGGGCCCCCCGTCAGGGCCGGTTCTCCTCCGAGATCCCGTGCCGGACGGCCCAGAGCGCGGCCTGGGTCCGGTCGGCGAGGTCGAGCTTCATCAGGATGTTCGACACGTGGGTCTTCACGGTCTTCTCTGAGAGCACCAGGGCGCGGGCGATCTCGCGGTTGGAGCGACCGCGGGCGATCAGGGCCAGCACCTGGCGCTCCCGGTCGGTGAGCGAGCCGCCGCGGCCGGCGCCGCCGCCCGTGGCGTCCTGGGCGAGGAGCGCGCCTGCCACCTCGGGTTGGAGCAGCACGTGGCCGGCGTGCACGGCGCGGATGGCGCCGGCCAGCGCCTCGGGGTCGATGTCCTTGTGCACGTAGCCGGCGGCGCCGGCGCGCAGCGCGGGGATGACGGTGCGGCGCTCGGTGAAGCTGGTGACGACGAGCACCCGGGCGGGGTTGCCGAGCTCGCTGAGCCGGCCGAGCGCCTCGACGCCGTCGGAGCCCGGCATCTTGACGTCCATGAGGATGACGTCGGGGCGCAGCTCCTCGGCGCGGTCGACGCCGGCGGCGCCGTCCGCGGCCTCGCCGACCACCTCGATGTCGTCCTGCACCTCGAGGAACGTTCGCAGCCCGCGGCGGACGACCTGGTGGTCGTCGACGATCAGCACGCGGATGACGTCAGCCACCGGGAACCTCCATCTGGATCGTGGTGCCCTCGCCGGGCGCCGACTGCACGGTCAGCGACCCGCCCACCGCCGCCGCCCGATCCCGCATGGAGACCAGGCCGAGGTGACGGCCGGCGGTGCGGACGGTCTCGGGGTCGAACCCGGTGCCGTCGTCGGTCACCCGGAGCACGGTCGCGGTGCCCCGGCGGAAGAGCGTCACCCGTACGCGGGTGGGCGCGCCGTGCCGCAGGGCGTTGTGCAGGGCCTCCTGGGCGACGCGCAGCACGGCCTCCTCCTGCTGGGCGGGGAGGGCACGCTGGTCCCGGCAGTCGAAGGTGACACCGGCGGGGTGAGCGCGGTCGAGGACCTGGATCTGGGCGCGCAGGGTGGCGACGAGGCCGTCCTCGTCGAGGGCGGCGGGGCGCAGCTCGATGACGGCGGCGCGGAGCTCGTCGGCGGCCTCGGCGGCGAGCTCGGTGACCTGCCGCAGCTCGCTCCTGGCACGGGCCGGGTCGCGGTCGATGAGGGTGGCCGCGGCCCGGGCGGTGAGGCGGAGCGAGAACAGCTTCTGGGCGACGGCGTCGTGCAGCTCGTGGGCGAGGCGGGCGCGCTCGTCGGCGATGGTGAGCTCGCGGCTGCGCTCGTAGAGCCTGGCGTTGGTGAGGGCGATGGCGGCGTGCTCGGCGAGGAGGCGCAGCAGGTCCTCGTCCTCCGCGGTGAAGGCGCAGCCGGCGGGTGGGCGGAGCCCCGGCGGGCAGCGCTTGTTGGCGAGGAAGAGCGCCCCGAGGACGCTCTCGCCGTCGCCGATGGGCATGCCGAGGAAGTCCCTCATCTCGGGGTGGGCGGCGGGCCAGCCCTCGAATCGCGGATCCTGGCGGACGTCGGCAAGGCGGACGGGGGCGGCGCTGCTGAGCATGGCGGCGAGGATGCCGTGCTGGCGAGGCAGGGGGCCGATGGCCTTCCACTGGCGGTCGCTGACGCCGTCCACGAGGAACTGGGCGAAGCCGCCGTTGCCGTCGGGGAGGCCGAGGGCGGCGTAGCGGGCGTCGAGGAGCTCCCGGGCGCTGCGCACGATGGTCTGCAGCACGTCGCGCACCTCGAGGGTGCGGTTCATGGCGAGCAGCGCGGCGCTCACCGCGGCCAGCCCGGTTCTGGGGCCCATGGTCAGACCGTAACGCCTGCCGGTGGGGTGGTGGATCGGGCCGGCGCCGGTGGTGGCTGGGGCGCGTGGCCTAGGTCCAGGGTCTGATGGACGCCCCGGCGCGCGTTCTCCGGCGCGCACGAAAGCGGCGGGCGCCCCGTGCGAGGGGCGCCCGCCGCCGGGCGTGCGGGAGGGGGTCCCGCCTCAGTTCCGCATGACCTCGGGCTCGTGGCGCCGCAGGAACTTCATGACCAGGTAGCCGCAGATGACGGCGAGGACCCCGAGCATGGCGACGTCCAGCAGCCAGTAGCCGGCCTCGTGCTTCCAGATCGGGTCGGGGTCGGGCTCCTCGGTGGCGGAGGCCGTCAGAGTGTTGAGGTCGGCGGTGGTGCCGACGCCGGCCAGGGCCCAGCGGGAGGGCATCAGCCAGGCCAGCTGCTCGACGCCCAGGGTGCCGTGCAACTGGAAGAGGGCGCCGGTGAAGACCAGCTGGATCACGGAGATCATCACGAGCAGCGGCATGGTCATCTCGGAGGTGCGCACCAGCGCCGAGATCACGAGGCCGA
This sequence comes from Streptomyces sp. 8K308, assembly GCF_004348315.1. Lineage (GTDB taxonomy): Bacteria > Actinomycetota > Actinomycetes > Streptomycetales > Streptomycetaceae > Streptomyces. The sequence goes on from NZ_SMKC01000189.1 coordinate 6,024, forward strand.
TCATCATGGAGGTGCAGCCGAGCGCCATCAGGACGAGGGTCATCTCGACGGCGGGCGAGTCGGCGAAGATGACACCCTCGGCGGGCATGTCCCTGGGCAGGAAGCCGATGATGCTGAGGATCACCGCCTGGAGCACGGTGACGATGCCGAGCACGAACACCTTGGACATCAGGTACGCGGAGCGGGAGAGGCCGACGGCGCGTTCCCGCTCGTAGATCACCCGTTCCTTGATCAGCTCGCGCACGGCGTTGGCGGCGCCCGCGAAGCACATGCCGACCACCAGGACCATCAGGATGATGCTGGCGTCGCCGTTGCGGAAGCCGCGTTCCTGCGAGCCGTAGCCGAGGCCGAAGTCCGCGGGTATGACGGCCGAGACGGCGCCGAGCACGATGGGCAGCGCGACCGTGAGGCCGAGGAAGCCCTTGTCGGCCATGATCACCGCGGCGTAGCGGCGCATCAGGGTGAGCACCTGGGAGCCCCAGGTCTGCCGCTTCTGCTGGCTTGCCGACATCGGCTGGATGTGCGCGGCCTGCGGCTGCGCCGAGTCCACGTCGGCGGCGTACATCTGGAAGTGCTGCGAGCCACGCCAGCGGCCCATCCAGTCGTAGTCGCGGTAGTTCTCGAAGGCGGAGAACACGTCGGCCCAGTTGTCGTAGCCGAAGAAGTTCAGCGCCTCGTCCGGCGGGCCGAAGTAGGCGACGCCGCCGCCGGGGGCCATCACCAGCACGCGGTCGCAGAGTCCGAGCTCGGCCACCGAGTGGGTGACGACGAGAACGGTGCGGCCGTCGTCCGCGAGGCTGCGCAGCAGCTGCATCACGTCGCGGTCCATGCCGGGGTCGAGACCCGAGGTGGGCTCGTCGAGGAAGATCAGCGACGGCTTGGTCAGCAGCTCGAGGGCGACCGAGACGCGCTTGCGCTGACCGCCGGAGAGCGAGGAGATCCGCTTGGTTGCGTGCGGGCTGAGCTTGAGCTCGGCGAGGACCTCCTCGACGCGGGCGTTGCGCTCGGCCTCGCCGACGTCGCCGGGGAAGCGGAGCTTGGCGGCCAGCCGGAGCGCCTGCCTGATGGGCAGCGCGGTGTGCAGGATGTCGTCCTGCGGCACGAGGCCGATGCGGTTCCGCAGCTCGGCGAAGTGGGTGTAGAGGTTGCGGTGGTCGTACAGGACCTCGCCGTAGGTCGCCGGGCGGTAGCCGGTGAGGGCGCGCAGCAGCGTGGACTTGCCGGAGCCTGAGGGCCCGATGACGCCGATCAGCGACTTCTCGGGGACGCCGAAGGAGACGTCGTTGAGGATCGTGGTCTGCCCGTTGTTGACCTGGACGGTCAGGTGGCGGGCGGAGAAGGAGACCTCACCGGTGTCGACGAACTCCTGAAGCTGGTTGCCGACCAGCCGGAAGGTGGAGTGGCCGATGCCGACCGTGTCGTTCTGGCCCAGGTAGCGGCGGCCGTTCTTGGGCAGCTGCTGGCCGTTGACGTAGGTGCCGTTGTGGCTGCCGAGATCGTGGATCTCGAAGCGCCCGTCGGGGTGCGCGAGGAACTCGGCGTGCAGCCGGGAGACCTGCAGGTCGCTGACGACCAGTTCGTTCTCCAGGGCACGGCCGATGCGGGTGACCTGACCGACGGTAAGCATGTGCAGGCTGGTCGCGCTGCCGTCGAAGCCGCCGGCGCCCTGGCCCCCCTGGCCGCCGTGCCCCGGCTGGTCGTACGACTGCTGGGGCGGCATGGCCGGCTGCTGCGGCGGCATCCCGGCGGGCGCTCCCGCGGGGGCGTGCGCCGGTGGCTGTCCTGCCATCCCCGCATACTGCGGGTTGTGGCTCTGCTGGGGTATCTGCTGCCCGGCGCCGGAGAAGGTGAGGCGCGGGCCGTCCACCGCGTTGCCCAGGTGGATCACCGTGCCGGGGCCGAGCGGCGCCTGCTGCACACGCTGCCCCTGTGCGTAGCTTCCGTTGGTGCTGCCCTGGTCCTCGAGGACCCAGCTCTGTCCCCCCCAGCGCACCGTGGCATGTCGCCAGGAGACCCGGGAATCCTGCAGGACCACATCACCTTGTGGATCTCTGCCCAGGGTGTATGACCTGGTTGGATCCAAAGTCCATGTCTGCCCGTTCAATTCGAGTACGAGTTCCGGCACTCCAGCCCCAAAAGTTGTCCCCCGAGCAACCTCCGAGCGGAGGTCTAGGGATGGTCGAACATCGTGGGGGAACTATTCCAGGCTCGAGCCCGCGACGGCCAGTCGACCCCCGGATGTCACCAAGCTGGTGCAGAGCGCCTGCGCGCCTGTGACCTTCATCTCTCCGTCTCGTCCAGGAGGCGGTTCCGACATGAGGCTGTCACCAGGGGCGACTACCGTGGATGGCACCATGATGTCTGCGCAACCGGTCACCCAGGACGTGCCCACCCTCCTGGTCAAGATCTTCGGCAAGGACCGTCCGGGGCTGACCGCCGGCCTGTTCCGGACCCTGGCCGGCTTCGGGGTGGACGTCGTCGACATCGAGCAGGTCGTCACCCGCGGCCGGATCACGCTGTGCGCGCTGGTCACGGCGCCGTCGGCGGCCTCGGGCACCGAGGGCGGGCTGCGGGCCACCGTGCACGGCTGGGCCGAGTCGATGCGGTTGCAGGCGGAGATCATCTCCGGCACCGGCGACAACCCGGCGCGCGGCGTTGGACGGTCCCACGTCACGGTGCTCGGCAACCCGCTGACGGCCGAGGTCACCGGCGCCATCGCGGCCCGGATAACGGGCACCGGCGGCAACATCGACCGGATTTTCCGGCTCGCCAAGTACCCGGTCACCGCCGTCGAGTTCGACGTCTCCGGGGTGGCCACGGCCGAGCTGCGCACCGCGCTCGCCACCGAGGCGGCGGCGCTCGCGGTGGACGTGGCGGTGGTCGACTCCGGGCTCGCCCGCCGGGCGCCGCGCCTGGTCGTGATGGACGTGGACTCGACGCTCATCCAGGACGAGGTCATCGAGCTGTTCGCGGCCCACGCCGGCTGCGAGGAGCAGGTCGCCGCGGTCACGGCGGCGGCGATGCGGGGCGAGCTCGACTTCGAGCAGTCGCTGCACGCCCGGGTGGCGCTGCTGACCGGTCTCGACGAGTCCGTGGTGGACAAGGTGCGGGCCGAGGTCCGGCTGACGCCGGGCGCGCGCACCCTGATCAGGACCCTCAAGCGCCTTGGCTGCCAGGTCGGCGTGGTCTCGGGCGGCTTCACCCAGGTCACGGACGCGCTCCAGGACCACCTCGGCCTGGACTTCGCCGCGGCCAACACGCTGGAGATCGTCGACGGCAAGCTCACCGGCCGGGTGACGGGCGAGATGGTGGACCGGGCGGGCAAGGCCCGGCTGCTGCGGGCCTTCGCCGCCGAGGCCGGGGTGCCGCTGTCGCGGACCGTCGCGATCGGCGACGGTGCCAACGACCTGGACATGCTCAACGCGGCGGGGTTCGGGGTCGCCTTCAACGCGAAGCCGCTGGTGCGGGAGGCCGCCGACACGGCGGTGACCGTGCCGTTCCTCGACACCGTGCTCTATCTGCTGGGGATCACCCGCGAAGAGGTCGAGGCCGCGGACGCGGAGGGCTAGGGCCTGTCTTTTGGATCTTCGTGGATCAGCGAGCGGCGGATGGCTCCCCCAGCTGACGCTGGGAGGTGCCCCCATTCGCTGGCAAGGCGCCCCACGCGGCGGAGGCACATATCGGCACCAGCGCAGCTCGTACGTGGTCGTACTCGCGCGCGGTGTCCATATGCCGCTCCTCGGCGTGAGGCAACGCAGCCGGCCGGGATGCCTGGGGGGTACCTCCCAGCGGCCAGGCTGGGGGCTCGTCGCGAGCTCGCGAAGATCCGGAAGACAGACCCTAGCCGCAATGCCAGTGACTTAAGGGTCGATTCGCGCGTCTGACCTGCGGGAACGTCGCCCTACGGCGCTCTCGAGAGCCATAAAGTCACCGGTATTGGCCCTAGCCGCGGGGAGCTGACCGCCGGGCTGAGCGGGCCGGACGAGGCGGCTTCGCCGCCGTCCGGCCACGCTGGCTCGCGTGCCCTGTCGCGGCCTGCCGGCCGCTCCCGCGCTACGCCTCGTGCGGGGACCAGAACGCGGCGAGGGTGGCCACGCCGTGTTCCACGGACTTCCAGTCCCCGGTGACGCTCAGCACGGCGATGGACGAGGTCGGATAGCCGGACCGGTTCATCCGGGCGAGGCTGTCGCCCTCCGCGTCCCCGGCCAGGGCGTCGGCGAGGGCGTGCACCCCTGGGTTGTGGCCGACGATCATCAGGTTCCTGACCTCGTCGTCGACCTCGTTGACCAGGGCGATCAGCTCGCCGAGGCTGGCCTCGTAGAGCCGCTCCTCGTAGACGGTCCTGGGGCGCTGCGGCAGTTCGGGGGCGACCAGCTTCCAGGTCTCCCTGGCGCGGACGGCGGTGGAACAGAGGGTCAGTTCGGGGCTGACGCCAGCCCCGGCGAGCCAGCGCCCGGCGACGGGCGCGTCCTTCCGGCCGCGGTCGGCGAGGGGACGGTCGTGATCGGACACCTGCGGCCAGTCGGCCTTGGCATGTCGGAGGAGAACGATCCTGCGCGGAACATCGACGCTCATGTGCCCCAGCTTCGCATGAAACGCACAGTCGGTCGCGGGGGGTTGGGATTCCCGCCCGGGCGGGCGACCTGCGCATCGCTCCCCCAGCGCACGATCGGCCCGGCCGGGCTCAGGGGAGCCACGTGTGCACGTGGTCGAGCAGCTCGGTCATCGGCAGCGGCCGTTCGGCGGCGTCCGCCTGGGGACCGGCCACCAGCAACAACAACAGGGCCCCGAAGGCGGCCGCCGGAAGCGCCAGGGCCCACCAGCGCAGGCGGATCTCCATGCCGGAGCGGTCTACTCGGGCGGACATGACGCTCGTCGCCTCCATGCGTCGAAGGTCGGATCCGATGCCTCCCGGATCGTGTCACCAAACCTAGGGAAGCTGCCGGCCACGGCCCATCCGGTGAGCCACCCAGTCGCCCCTGAACCTGGCCCCCTAGGGGATGGTGGTGCTGGCACCACCATGGGCGTCGCGGCCCCGGCTCAGGGGGAGGCGATGGTGGCGATGACGGCGATGACGACGCTGATGCCGAGCATGGCGCCGAGGATGAGCAGCAGCTTCCGCTGGCCGCCCGTGGGGTTGGGGTCGAGCGCTGGCATGGCTCAAGTGTCGCACTCAGCCGTCGTCCTCGACGCACCGGTCCCGGCCGGCCCGGAAGCCGACGGCTACCTGGATCAGCATCAGGGTGACCATGAGTCCCAGCGGGGCGTGCCAGTCGCCGGTGGCCTCGTTGAGGGTGCCGACGAGGAGCGGCCCGGGGACGCTGATGAGGTAGCCGATGCTCTGGGCGAAGGCGGAGAGCCTGACGACGCCCTGCGGGGTCCGCGAGCGCATCCCGATCATGGTCAGGACGACGGGGAACGAGCAGTTGGCGAGGCCGAGGAAGATCGCCCACAGCCAGGCGCCGCCGGCCGGCGCCAGCCAGAGACCGGCGTAGCCGGCGAGGCCGAAAGCGCCGAGGAGCGCGACCAGCGGCCCCTGGTGGCGCATGCGGGCGGCGATCGGCGGCAGGACGAAGCCGATGGGGGCACCGAGGCCGATGATCACGGCGGCGAGCACTCCGGCGGTGCCGGCCGAGACGCCGGCGTCCTGGTAGATCTGGGGGCTCCAGCCGAGGGTGACGTAGGCGGCGGTGGCCTGGAGGCCGAAGAAGACCGCGAGGGCCCAGGCCGTGCCGGAGCGGGCCAACCGGGGCGCGGCGGCGACCGGCCCGCCGGCCGACCCGCTCCGGTTCGCCGCAGGGTGCGTGCGGCGCGCGTGGCGCGCGTGCGGCAGCGCGGCGAGCCAGGGCAGCACGGCGACCGCGGCGGGGAGCGCCCAGAAGCCGAGCCCCGGCCGCCAGTCGTCGCCCAGGGCGTGGGCCAGGGGCACGCTGAGCCCGGCGGCGCAGGCGGCGCCGAAGGACAGCGCCATGGAGTAGAGGCCGGTCATGGTGCCCATGCGGTCCGGGAAGTACTGCTTGACCAGCACCGGCATCAGCACGTTGCCGATGGCGACGCCGGCCAGCGCGAGGGTACTGGTGAGCAGGAAGACCGGGGTCGAGCCGGCGAGCGCGCGGAGGGCGAGGCCGGCGGCGAGGGCGGCGAGGCCGGCGACCAGCACGGTGGGCAGGCCGTGGCGGCGGGCGAGCCGGGGCGCGGCGATGCCGAAGACGGCGAAGCAGAGCGCGGGCACGGAGGTGAGCAGGCCGGCGACGGCGCCGTTCATCTCGAGCCCGTCGCGTATCTCGGGCAGCAGCGGCCCGATGCTGGCCAGGGCCGGCCGGAGGTTGAACGCCGCGAGCGCCAGGCCGGCGACGAGCAGCAGCGGGGCCGCGGCGCGGGCCACAGGGGGTGGTTCTGGGGAACGGGTACGGAGGGTACGGTCGTCCTTCGTCGACTCCATGGGTAGCATCATAGAATCATGGGACGAATCCCCGGCGGCGGGATTCGCGGATTCCCGGGAGAGCTATGTCACTGAGCGCGCCCCGCCGTTCCGCCCTCGCGGACCAGGTCATCAGCCAACTCCGCCAGCAGATCACCTCGGGCGAGTGGCCGGTGGGCTCCCGCATCCCCACCGAGCCCGAGTTGGTGGCCCGGCTCGGCGTGGCCAGGAACACCGTCCGGGAGGCGATCCGGGCCCTCGCTCACAACGGCCTGCTGGACATCAGGCAGGGCTCAGGCACCTATGTGATCGCGACGAGCGAGCTCGCCGGCGTCATGCAGCGCCGCTTCGCGGAAGCGTCCCAGCGGGACGTCGCCGAGGTACGGAGCGCGCTCGAGGCCCAGGCCGCCGCGCTCGCCGCGCGGCGCCGCACGGAACGGGACCTGCGGCAGCTCGACGCGCTGCTGGGACGACGCGCCGAGGCGTGGGCCAGCGGCGACCTGGAACGCTTCGTGGAGGCGGACGCCACCTTCCACACGGCGGTGGTCGGCGCCTCCCACAACGAGGTGCTGATCGCGCTCTACGCGGACCTGGGCGGCGTGGTGCGGGCGTTCCTGCGGAACGATGTGGGGCGCCTCGAGATGCGGGCCGACGCCTTGGCCGACCACTCAGCCGTCGTCGACGCGATCCGCGCGGCGGACGCGACGACGGCGGCGACGGAGGCGGGCTCCTATGCGCTGACGTGCCGAGCCCTGGTGTGAGGCCGGCTGGTTCTCCCCCACC
>NZ_SMKC01000018.1 GCF_004348315.1 Streptomyces sp. 8K308
GGCGCGAGGGGGGCGGCGGGCCTAGCGGACCGGCGCCGGCTCCCGGGGATCGCTGAGCGGGGCGTAGACGCCGCACAGCACCGCTCGGCCGCCGTCCAACGCGAACGGGTCGACGGGCGCCGCGGCCGGCGCCTCGGCCCGCTCGCCGGGCAGCAGCGGGCGCAGCGCGTCCGACGGGTCGCTCGCGCAGTCCATCGGCCCGAGCAACAGCTCGACCTCGCGGAGCAGCACGTTGCGGTCGCGCAGCTCCTCCCTGCCGAACTGCAGCCGCAGCTGCCGCTGCACGGTGAACGCGGCGACCGAGGCCGGCGCTCCGTCGCCGGTGCCGGCGGCACGCAGCGCGTAGGCGAGGACGTGGCGTGCGGTGACCTGGAGGGTGTCGTCGTTGGTCTCCACGAAGGTGAAGCCGCCGTCCACGCGGACCTGGCCGTCGGCCAGCGCGACCTCGGCCGGGTCGAAGCGGATCAGCCAGTCCGTCGGCACCGACTGGAGGCCGTGGCCGCGCATCGCGCTGTCGAACTGCCGCTGCTGCTCGGCGCCGAGCAGCTCGCGCACCGGCGTCACCGTGTCGCCGCCGAGCACCTCGGGGGTGAGGGCGCTGGCCACCACGTACTCCTTGGCCAGGGTCAGCGCGGTGAGGACCTGCTCGCGCGAGAAGTGGTCGGTGGCCCGGGGGTCGGGCAGGTGGACGCCGCCGGCGCCGATGCCGTAGCCGGCGGCCGGGGTGCCGGCGAACGCGGCCTCCGCGTCGACCCCGCCTGGCACCTCGTCGTCGGGGACCAGCACGACGGTGTCGGCGGCCGGCGGGTCGGTGTTGAGCCGGACCGGGGGGTCGTACGGGTTGTTGTTGCCCAGGTAGATGGCGGCCGCGAAGGCCAGCAGGATGATCAGCGCCAGTGCTATGCCCTGCATGGGCACCGTCCGGCCCTCGGCCGGCTCCGGCTCGCGCCGGCGCACCGCCGTCGTGTGGTCCTCGAGGCGCTCCTGCGCCGAGAACTCCTGGAGCCGAGCAGCTCTGACGAACGACTCGTCGAAGACGGTCGACTGGTACTCCTCGTCCCCGGCTCCCGGGGTGCCCCCGGGAATCCCCTCGGGAGGATCTGTGCGCCCGGCCACCTGTCCAGCGTAAATCTCCGAGAGGACGGTCAACAGTCCCAGTCGGCGGGGATTTTGCCGAGCCCGCCCGCGCACCCGGCGCACGCCCTCGGTGCGTCGCACCCTACGGCGCGTGATGGCGTGGGGTCGGCGACCGGCCGCGTCCCACCGCGGGGGGCTACAGGGAGCCGTCCTCGTCGATCACCTCGGTCGCTTCGGTCACCTCGGTCAACTCGGGCAACTCGGCCTCCACGGCCGAGCCCTCGCCGGTCTCCCCCTCGGCCTCCTCGACGGCGTCGGAGTCCGTGGGCTCGGTGGGGGCCGGCGGCGTCGGCCCCGGTAGCCGCGAGGGGCCGGAGCCGGCGCGCTGGATGGCTATCAGCGCGAAGGCGATCACGCTGATGCCCATCACCATGGCCAGCACGCACGCGACCGGCCGCTGCCAGCGCAGCGGCCGCCAGCCGGCGGGCGCCTCGGCGTGCGCGGCCGAGGGGCCGGCGCCGGAACCGGGTATCGCGCCGTAGCCGCCGCCGTAGGGCGGGTAGGGGCTGCCGAAGGCCAACCCGTCCTGCTCCGCCAGCTCGTCGTACTCGCCGTCCGGCAGTTCTGGCAGGTAGCGGGTGTAGTCGGAGCTGTCGAAACGGCCCTCGTCGTCGGGGTCCTCGCCGTCCGCCTCCTCGTCGAGGAAGCTGGCCGGGCCGCCCGGCTCGAACCCGCCGAGCCCGTCGGAGGAGCCGGGGTCGAGGTCCGGGTCTCGGTAGAACCCGACCTCGCCGCCCGCCTCGGCCTCCAACTCGGCCTCGGACTCGGCGCGCTCCAGAGCCGCGTACAGGATCCGCTCGGCCGCGGTCGGCTCGTGAACCTCGGCCGCCTCGATGAATGCCTCGTCCAGCACCACCGAGGCGAACGCCTCGTCGGCGGCCCCGATGTCCTCGCTGTTGGGCCCCTCGCCATTCGGCGACGGCAGGCCCCCCACGTCGTCCGGCACGCAACCAGCGTAGGCCGAATAAGCGGCCAGGGGGAGGGCCATCCGGATTTCACTCCACGGTGTGACCTTCGCCGGTGACCACGTAGCGGGTGGTCGTCAGCTCGGGCAGTCCCATGGGGCCGCGCGCGTGCAGTTTCTGCGTGGAGATGCCGATCTCGGCGCCGAAGCCGAAGCGGCCGCCGTCCGTGAAGCGGGTGGAGGCGTTGACCATCACGGCCGCCGAGTCCATCAGCGAGACGAAACGCTTCGCCACCGCGCCGTCCCGGGTGACGATGGCCTCGGTGTGGCCCGAGGTCCAGCGGCGGATGTGCGCGACGGCCGCGTCCAGGTCGGGCACCACGGCGGCCGCGATGTCGTAACTCAGGTACTCGGTCTCCCAGTCGGCGTCGGTGGCCGGCACCACCTCGACGCCGGCGCCGGCGCCCGCCTTCCGCCACGCCTCGTCCCCGTGCACGGTCACCCCGGCCGCGGTCAGGGCCGCGAGCGCCAGCGGCAGGAAGCGGTCCGCGACCCCCTGGTGCACCAGCACCGTCTCCGCCGCGTTGCAGACGCTGGGGCGCTGCGCCTTGGAGTTGACCAGCAGCTCGACGGCCATGTCCAGGTCGGCGTGCTCGTCCACGTAGACGTGGCAGTTGCCGGTGCCGGTCTCGATCACCGGCACGGTCGACTCGGTCACCACGGTCTCGATCAGCGACGCGCCGCCGCGCGGGATCAGCACGTCCACCAGGCCGCGGGCCCGCATCAGCTCGCGCACCGACTCCCGGCTGGTGCCCGGCACCAGCTGCACGGCGTCGGCCGGCAGCCCGGCGTCGGCCACGGCGTCCCGCACGACCGCGACCAGCGCCTCGTTGGAGGCGTAGGCCGAGGACGAGCCGCGCAGCAGCGCCGCGTTGCCCGACTTCAGGCACAGCACCGCGGCGTCCACCGTGACGTTGGGGCGACCCTCGTAGATGATGCCGACGACGCCGAGCGGGACCCTGATCTGCCGCAGCTCAAGGCCGTTCGGCAGCGTCGAGCCGCGCACCACCTCACCCACCGGGTCGGGCAGCGCGACGACGTCCCGCACGTCGGAGGCGATGGCCGCGATCCGCTCGGCGGTGAGGGTCAGCCGGTCGATCACGGTCTCCGTGGTGCCGGCCTCGCGCGCCCTCGCCACGTCCCCGGCGTTGGCCTCGACCACCTCGGCGGCCCGCGCCTCCAGCGCGTCCGCGACGGCCAGCAGCGCCCTGTCCCGCGCGGTGCGCGGCAGCGGCGCCAGGGCGGCCGCGGCGGCCCTGGCCCGGCGGGCGGTGGCGATGACGGGGGAATCGGCGGAGGCGGGCACGCTGCTGGTCATGGTGTGCAGGGTAGTCGCCGCCCGGCCCGCGGCCGAACCCGTTTCACGAGGCGGTCAAGCGGGACCCGACGGGCCCTGGAGCGGGCTCCGGGGGCGCCAGGGCTCTAGAAGGGGTGGACGCCGACCGGGGCGGCCGGCGGTGGGCCGTAGCCCTCGGCGACGCGCTGGTGGTAGGTCTCCCGGCCGATCACCTCGAGGCCGACGATCTCCCACGGCGGCAGCTGCGCCGAGCGCCGGTGCTCCCCCCACAGGCGCAGCGCGACGGCCGCTGCGTCGTGCAGGTCGCGTGCCTCCTCCCAGTACCTGATCTCGGCGTGGTCTCGGGCGTAGCGGCTGGTGAGCAGGAAGGGGTGGTCGTTCGCCAGCCGCTCGAGGCCGCTGCGGACGTCCTGCAACGGCGCGGCGGGTCCCGCCACGCTGAGCGTGATGTGCCACAGCCGGGCTGCGGGGTGCTGGGCGTCTGTCCGCCGCTCCTCCCCCACCGCCCCGGTGCCTCCCTGGACGCTGGCCAGTCGCCTCACCGGCGGCCTCCTGACGTGGTGCTCGTGCTGCTGCTCGTGCGCTTGGTGACGCTGGGTGACGCTTGTGGCTCCAGGCGGGTGACGCGCGACGAGCCACTCGTCGAGTTGACCAGTTCACGGGGCGCCACGGGGGCCGTTTCCCGGAACCTTCGGTGGAAAGACTGGTCTTTCACAGATCCGGCACCGGCCCGGTGTCCGTCACGGTACGGCGCGCGGCGAGCGGCACCGAGGAGGCGGGAGGAGGCGCCGAGGAGATCATGCCCGCAACAGCACCAGGTCATCGCGGTGGACGACCTCCCGCTCGTAGGCCGGGCCGAGCTCGCGGGCCAGGTCGTGCGTGGAGCGGCCGATCAACCGGGGGATTTCGCGTGCGTCGAAGTTGACGAGCCCGCGGGCCACGGCGCGGCCCGACTCGTCGAGCAGTTCGATCGGCTCCCCGGCGGTGAACTCGCCCGCCACGCCGGTGATCCCGGCCGGCAGCAGCGAGCTGCCGCGCTCGGTGATGGCCCGCACGGCGCCCGAGTCGAGCGTGACCGAGCCGCGCGGCGTCGAGGCGTGGGCCAGCCACAGCAGCCGGCCGGCCGAGCGGCGCCCGGTCGGCCGGAAGTAGGTGCCGACGGGGGCGCCGGAGAGCGCGTCGGCGGCCTGGCTCGCGGAGGCGAGGACGACGGGGATGCCGGCTCCGGTGGCGATGGCGGCGGCCTCCACCTTGGTGACCATCCCGCCGGTGCCGACGCCGGCCCGGCCGGCCTTGCCGATCTCGATGCCGGCCAGGTCCTCGGGCCCGGTGACCTCCGCTATCCGGCTGGTGCCTGGCTTGCCCGGGTCGCCGTCGTAGAGACCGTCGACGTCGGAGAGCAGCACCAGCAGGTCGGCGCGGACCAGGTGGGCGACGAGGGCGGCGAGCCGGTCGTTGTCGCCGAACCGGATCTCGTCGGTGGCGACCGTGTCGTTCTCGTTGACGACGGGGACCGCGCCCATGGTGAACAGCTGGTCGAGGGTGCGGTAAGCGTTGCGGTAGTGGGCGCGGCGGCTGGTGTCGTCCGAGGTGAGCAGCACCTGCCCGACGCGGCGCCCGTAGCGGGCGAAGGAGGCGGTGTAACGGGCGAGCAGCAGGCCCTGCCCGACGCTGGCCGCGGCCTGCTGGCGGGGCAGGTCCGAGGGCCGGCGCGACAGGCCGAGCGGGGCGAGACCCGCGGCGATCGCGCCGGACGAAACCAGTACGATCTGCCTCCCGTCCTGTTTCACCAGCACATCGACGAGTGCGTCCACCCGGTCGGCGTCGAGCCCTCCGGCCGCGGTGGTCAGCGAGGATGAGCCGATCTTGACGACGATCCTGCGGGCGTCGGAGACGTCCTGCCGTGGTGCCGCTGCCACCGTGGTACCCCTGCGTTCGTTCGTTCCCGGTCGAACTGACCTGTCGGGCGTAATCTACGCGACCCTCGCGTGCCGGAAGATCGCCTCAGCGCTCATACAACCGTAACCTCGCGGTTCGCCGCCGCGCTTTTTCCGGCCTCGCGTGCCGCTGGAGGCGGTGTCCTCCCACGGCGTCCTCCCACGGCGTCCTCCCACTGCGGTCGCGTTCCGCCACGCCGCCGGTTTTCATGGCCTTGCGGCCTGTCATCTGTTCACCTCCCCCCACGACGCATTTCGGGAGCCCCACCTTGCCCGCTGCACCGCCGCCTCGCCGCGGCACGCAAGCTCTTGCCCCCGGCATCCTGCTCGCCCTCTTCACCGCGCAGTTCCTCGGCGCGCTGCTGCCGAACGCGCCGCTGCTGTGCGCCGCCGGCGCGGGCGGCCTCACGTTCGAACTCGCGGTGCGCCGCTGGCGCCCCGGTGCGCTGTCGCTGCTCAACCGGGTCCGGTGCGACGAGACGGTCAGACAGCTGCTGCGGGACCTGCTTTTCGTGCTCGGCCTCGTCCACCTCACGGACGTGGGCGGGACGACGCGCCTGGCGCTGGTCGGCGGCCTGCTCGCCGGCTACGCGGCGCACTTCCTGTGCCGGGCGATCGCCATGCAGGTGCGGCGCCAGCGCACCCTGCCGGTGCTCACCCGGAACGTCGACGCGAGCGAGCTGCGGCTCTCGCCGGCGCCGCCACGGCTGCTGACCAGCCCGGCCCGCCGGATCCCGCTGTTCTCCGTGCCGGCGACGGCCGGGCTGCTCGCCGCGGTGGCCAGCGGGCGGCCGTCATGGGGGCTGCTCGGCGTCGGCGTCACGCTCGCGCTGTTCGCGGGGGCCGCGGTCCTTCTCGCGACCTGGCTGCTGCCGGCCAGGCGGCCACCGGGCGACGAGGCGGTGCTCGAGTGGTTCACGCGCTGGCTCGCCGAGTACCGGCCCGAGGTCGGCCTCTACTTCTCCGGCGGCTCTGGCACCGCCTACCAGGCCAACATGTGGCTGTCCACGATGGCCGCGCTCGACCGCAGGGCGATGGTGGTGCTGCGGGAACGACCGATGGTCCAGCAGATCGCGGCCACCGACCTGCCGGTGGTGTGCCTGCCCCGGGTCGCCCACCTGATGCTGCTCGAACACTCCTCGCTGAAGGTGCTGATCCACCCGGCGAACGCGCCCAAGACCTCGCAGGTGCTGCGGATCCCCACGATCAAGCACGCGTTCGTCAACCACGGGGAGAGCGACAAGCTGTCCAGCTGCAACCCGTACGCCAAGGTGTACGACGAGGTGTGGGTCGCGGGCCCGGCGGCACGGCGGCGCTACGCGCTGGCGGACGTCGGGGTCGACGACCGCGACGTGGTGGAGGTGGGCCGGCCGCAGCTCGCCCCCATCCGCCGGTCCGCGGGCCCGCCGCCGCCCGGGGGACCGATCACGGTGCTGTACGCGCCGACGTGGGAGGGCTGGACCGACGACCCCGGCAACACGTCGGTGATCCTGGCCGGCGAGAGCATCGTCCGGGCGCTGCTGGCCGACCCGCGCGTGCGGCTGCTCTACAAGCCGCACCCCATGACCGGCACGGTCAACCGCGCGGCGGCATCGGCCGACGCGGCCATCCGCGCCCACATCGCGAGCGTCGGGGGCGCCCCGACCCCCGTCATCTCGTCCCTCGACGACGCACCCGTCCCCGCGCGGCGGGGGGCCGTGGGCCGCCAGGCCGACGACATGGAGCGGATGGTCGCGCAGGGGCCGCCCGAGCCGGAGCGCGCCGCGGAGGTGGCGGCACACGCCACCGCGTGGGCCGCCGCGTTCTGGGCGGCGCAGTCGGCCAGGGCGCACCTGGTGTTGACCGGGCCCCGGCCGGACATCTACAGCTGCTTCAACCAGACCGACCTGCTGATCGCCGACGTGTCGAGCGTCGTCGCCGACTACCTGGCCAGCGGCAAGCCGTACGCGGTCGTCAACACCAGCGGCCTGTCCGAGGAGGAGTTCCGCGCCGCCAATCCCACCGTGCGGGCCGCGACCATCGTGCCGCCCGACGCGGCGGGGCTGACCGCGCTGCTCGACGCCGTCGTCGACCCGGCGCTCGACACCCTGGCGGCGGCCCGCGCCGAGCTCACCGAGTTCCTGCTCGGCCCGGCGAAGCCGCCGTCGCTGGTCCGCTTCCGGGCCGCCGTGGACGCCCTGTGCGCGGCGGCCGAGGCCCGGCGGGCGCGGCAGCGGGAGGGGGAGAGCGCACAGGAGGTGCCGATGACGCACCGATCTAGCGAGCCAGCCGAGCGGTCAGCCAGTCGCCGATCCGGCGCGTGACGGACGGCTGGGGCGCGGCCAGGCCGTGCCCGACCCCCGGCATCTCGATCAGCTCCGTGCCGGCCGGCAGCTCGGGGAACTCCTCGGGCCGGCCGAAGGGATCGGAGCCGCCCTGCACGACCAGCGTCGGCACCCCGGCCCCGGTCAGTTCGTCGGCCCGGGACCTCTCGGGCCGGCCCGGTGGGTGCAGCGGGAATGACAGCGCCAGCACGGCGCGGGCGCCCAGTGGGCGCGCCGTGCGGCAGGCCACCCGTGCGCCGGCGCTGCGCCCGCCCGCGATCACGGGCAGGGCGGGCTTCGCGAGTTCCGGCCACAGCGCCGTCCAGGCCGCGTCCAGGGTGCGCGGCGCCGGGGCGACCTTCTTGCCTGCCACCCGCCACGGCTGCTCGACCAGCGCCACGGTGATCCCGCGCGCCGGCAGCGCGGCGGCCAGGGCCTGGAGGTCGGCGGTCTCGATGCCCCCGCCGGCGCCGTGCCCGAGGGCCAGCACGGCCCGGGCGCCGGCGGCCGCGTGCCAGGTGATCCGCGCGTCCCCCGCGGGTGTGTGCACAGTTCGCGTCATAGGCCCAGATTGTGGCAGCCGCCGGCCGCTCCCCCAGGCCTCGCCTTAACGCCGGCTGACGCTATGGTTCCGAATTGATGAACGAGACTCGACAACTCACGGGCACCCAGGAGACCCCCGCCGTCCCCCGCCAGGCCGCCGGCGGGGCCAAGCAGCGGGACGCGTTCTTCGACAACGCCAAGTACCTGGCCATCGTCCTGGTCGCGATCGGCCACGCCTGGGAGCCGCTGCGCGGCGACTCGCGCGTGGCCACGGCGCTCTACATGGCGGTGTACGCCTTCCACATGCCCGCGTTCATCGTGATCTCCGGCTACCTGTCGCGCAGCTTCGACGGCCGCGCCGACCGGGTGCAGCGGCTGGTCACCGGCGTGCTCGTGCCGTACGTCGTCTTCCAGGTCGCCTACACCCTGGTCCTGCGGCGGTTCGCGGACGGCGGGAACGACGACACCTACGTCGGCTTCTTCGAGCCGCGCTGGCTGATGTGGTTTCTGCTCGCCCTGTTCATCTGGCGGCTGACCGTGCCGGTGTGGAAGGCGGTCCGCTGGCCGCTGCCGATCGCCCTGGGGGTGGCCGCCGTGGCGACCGCCTCGCCGACCCTCGGCAGCGACCTGCAGATCCAGCGGGTGCTGCAGTTCATGCCGTTCTTCGTGCTCGGCCTGGTCCTGAGGCCGGAGCACTTCCAGCTGGTGCGCCGCAGGGCGGTGCGGCTGCTCGCGGTGCCGGTCTTCGCCGGCGCGCTGCTGGTGGCGTACTGGGCCGAGCCGCGGCTGCGTTACCAGTGGCTCTACCACAAGCAGTCGGCGCAGGAGTTCGGCGAGCCGTGGTGGACAGGCGTGCTGATGACGCTTGCGCTGTTCGGCTGCGCCGCGGTGCTGATCGCCTGCTTCCTCGCGCTGGTGCCTGGCCGGCGGACCTGGTTCACGGCACTCGGGGCCGGCACCATCTCCGGCTATCTGCTCCACGGCTTCCTGGCCAGGGCCGCCATCGAGTGGGGCTGGTACGACGGCGAGCCGATGAGCGGGATCTACTTCTCGCTGCCGGTCACCACCGCGGTGGCCGCCGTGGTCATCACCGTGCTGTGCACCCCGCCGGTGCGGCGGCTCTTCCGGCCCGTGATGGAGCCGAAACTCGACTGGCTGTTCCGCCGCGGGAGCTAGGGCCTGTCTTCTGGATCCTCGTGGATCAGCGAGCGGCGGATGGCTCCCCCAGCTGACGCTGGGAGGTGCCCCCATTCGCTGGCAAGGCGCCCCACGCGGCGGAGCCGCACATCGACAGCAGCGCAGCTCGTACTCGCGCGCGGTGTCCATATGCCGCTCCGCGGCGTGCGGCAACGCGGCCAGCCGGGATGCCTGGGGGTACCTCCCAGCCGCCAGGCTGGGGGCTCGTCGCGAGCCCGCGAAGATCCGGAAGACAGGCCCTAGACCCCCCGGAAAAGCGTCCGGCCGCCGGGGCGGGGCCCGGCGGCCGTCGTGTGGTCGAGGGGCCTCAGCCCCTGGCCTGCCCGATCTCCAGCATCCGGTCCACCACCCGGGCGGTGGCCAGGCCGTCGGACGGTTCGCAGAACTCCCGCACGAACGCCGCGTACTTCTCGTCGTAGGTGCGGCGCACCGACTCGGCGGTGCGGATGGCGTGGATCAGCTCGGCCGAGGTCTTGATCAGCGGCCCCGGCGCCTTCTCCGTGAAGTCGAAGTAGAAGCCGCGCAAGGTGTCCCGGTAGTGCTCCAGGTCGTAGGTGAAGAAGAGCATCGGCCTGCCGGAGTGCGCGAAGTCGAACAGCACCGAGGAGTAGTCCGTGATCAGCACGTCGGTGATCAGGTAGAGCTCGGCGATGTCCGGGTAGGCCGACACGTCGTACACGAAGCCCTGCCCGGCGCCCGGGATCGCGTCCAGGATCTTCGGGTGCTTGCGGAACAGGAAGACGTGGTCGTCGCTGAGCGCCTCGCGCGCCGCTGTCAGGTCGACCCGCAGGTCGAGCTTGAACTTCGACGCCGTGTGCCGCTGGTCGTCCCGCCAGGTCGGCGCGTACAGCACCACCTTGCGGCCCTCGGGGATGCCGAGGGTGGCCCGCACCCGCTGCGCGATCTTCTCCCGGTCGGGGCGGTGGAAGATGTCGTTGCGCGGGTAGCCGGACTCCAGGATCTCGCCCTCGCAGCGGAAGGCGTTGCGCATGATCGGCGTCGTGAACGCGTTGGGCGAGACCACGAAGTCGAACTGCCGGAACCGGTGCGGCAGGCTGGCGATGTACTGGAGGTTGGCCTTCGGGGTGCCGAGCAGGTCGGCGCCGATCTTCTTCAGCGGCGTGCCGTGCCAGGTCTGCACCACGCACTGCCCGTCGCGCCGCTCGTACCAGTCGCCGAGGCCGACGTTGGTGACGACGTACCGGCTGCGGGCCAGCGCCTCGTACCACTCGCGGCTGTGCCACTCCACGGGCCGCACCCCGGGCGGCAGGTCCACCTGCGCGTCGGCGACCGACCACAGGTGCTCGACCTCGACGCCGCGCCGCACGAACTCCTCGTAGATGGCGCGCGGGGAGTCGGAGAACTGCTTGCCGCCGAAGCTGTTGTAGAAGACGGTCTCGGTCAGCGGCTCCCGCTTGAACGCCGGGGTGTGCACCTGGCGCAGCTCGCGCTGCCGGTAGGCGCCGCGCTCCTCGCCGCGCAGCACGGGGCCCGAGCCGAGGAAGAGCCGGTCGAAGTAGCGGCGGTTGACCGCGTAGGAGCGGCCGGCGACGCGCTTCTTGAGCGGCAGCGTGTCGATCAGGTCGGCGCGCAGCTTCACGGGCACGTCGCCCTTGTTGCCCCAGGCGTCCTGGTCGCGCAGCGAGAAGTACCAGCGGCCGGCGCGCAGCGGCAGCACGGCGTCGTACGACGCCATCCGGTCGGGGGCGATCCGCACGCTGAACCGGCTCTCGGAGTCCACCCAGTTCAGCGGGAGCACGTGCTCCTCGAACCGCTCGCCGTGCCGCAGCACGAAGCGCTTGCGGTCGCCCGGCCCGGTGTAGGAACCCTCGACGAGCAGCACGCCCTCGCGGGTCCACTCCATGCGGTCCACCACGGCCTGCCTGGCCCGGTCGTGCAGCTTGAGCAGCCCGGGGCCGTCCGTGGTCACCGCGATCTCGCGGCCGCCCGGGCGCAGGTAGCGGCCCGGCAGGAAGCCCTCGAGGACGGTGGCCCGGCGGGACGAGCCGTCGGCGAACTCGATGTGGGTGATGAAGTCCTGGGTCTTCTCGGTCGGCTCGGTGGCCACGGTCAGGTCGCCGAACGGGATCTCGGCGCCCCAGCGGGCCCACCGCTGGTCGCCGTCCCCGGCCTCCTGCACGATCAGCGGGTACTCGACGCCGCCCTGTTGTCCCTTGCGGACGACGCGCAGCTTGGTGGGGCGCTTGCCGCCGGCCGGCGAGCGCAGGCCGAGGCGGAGCGCGTCGGCGGTGGCCGTCTGGTCGGTGACCTCGGCCTCGGGGATGTCGATGCTGAGCTGGAAGTTGTCCTCGTGGAACCCGGCGATCAGGCGCGCCCCGTCACCCAGGGACCGGGACTGGGAGTGCCCGGCGGAGCCGATGTCGACGCGCTGGGCCTTGCCCGGCACGTAGCCGCCGGGGCGCGGCAGGGCGAGCGTGAGGCCCCAGGTGCCGGACTTCCACTTGCCGCGCGACTTGAGTTTCGCCGGGTCGATGGTGATCTCGAAGCCGGCGTTGTCGTAGTTGTGCAGGGCCTGCTTGGAGTCGCGGGTCGCGCGCAGCGACTCCTGGGCGCGGAAGCGGACCGGGATCCGCCGCCCGCCGGGGGCGCGCAGCCAGGCGAGCCTGGGCAGCGCGCCGGGGCCGTTCGGCAGGTTGGCGACGAAGGCGTAGCCGTGCACGACGATCTTGCCGTCCTGCCACAGCACCTCGGTCGCCTTGGCCCGCACCGGCATCTCGCGCAGCCGCAGCCGGGTGACGGAGGCGGGCAGGCTGCGGCTGTCCACGCCGGGGATTGCCACGTAGGGGCGCAGCCGGCCGCGGACGGGGAAGGCCGAGGGGTTGACCCGCTCGAAGTCGATGACGGTGAGCAGGTCCGCGAGCCGGCGCTCGCGGACCAGCTCCCACTTGACGCGGGCGACGGGGGAGAGCTTGCGGAGCTTGGCCGAGTCGGCAGCGGCCAGGAACTCGGCGGCCGCGTCGAGGAACGCCTGGCGGTCCTCGTCCGTGGCCTCCGGAAGGAACCGCAACCGGCGCGCGAGTTCCTGGGGGATGATGTCTTCTGGCTTGGCTACCACGTCAGTCAGTGCCTTCTCTTCCCGCTCTTCTGCGTCTCTTCCTGTTGGCTCGGGCGAGGCCTGGCGTTACGGCGCCGGCACCGCGGCCGGCGCGTCGTCCGCGCCCGCCTCGCCCTGGGCCCGGTTGCGGGCCGTCGCCCTGGCGGCCAGGGCGCGCACCGCGGCCCCGAACCGCTCCTGGGAGGGCGGCTGGTCGGGCCCGAGCAGGTAGTCCTTGAGCTCGGCGCGCGCGGTGGCCAGCGCGTCGGCCGCCGGCTGGTGCACCGCGTCCAGCAGTCCGCCCAGCTGGGCGGCGTCGTTGGACAGGATGACGGCCGCCCGCACGGCCGTGTTCTGCCGCTTGAACTCGTCCTCGCCGAGGCCGGCGGAGTCGGTGACGGCGTACGGCTTGCCGCTGGCGATCCAGTCGGAGACGACGCTCGAGATGTCGGAGACCAGGGCGTCCGACTCGTTGAAGCAGTCGAACAGGCGCGGCTCGGGTCCGGTGATCACCCGGTGCTCCCACCAGCCCTGGGAGCGCCAGTAGAGCTCGTTCCACTCGCGGAACCGCCGCTCCTCCTCGGGGGCCTGGTCGAGCGGGGTCTGCGCGTCGCGCGAGACGGAGGCGTCGTCCCAGCTGGCCGCCGGCGTGAGGGCGGGCCGTGCCGCGGTGAGCTCGCGCAGCGCGGCCTGAGCGCGCGCCCGCTCCTGCGCGGTGCGCTCGGCCTCGGCGGCCCAGCGCGGGTCGGCGGCGCGCCTGGCGGCGGCCTCCTCGATCATGGCGACGATCCGCTGGTGGACGACGCCGGCCGCGCGGTCCCGGGTGCCGGTGAACGGATGCGGCTTGTAGAGCACGCGGACCGGGCGCTCCGAGTCGAGCAGCCGCCGGATGATGTTCTCGCCGGCGAGCAGCAGCGAGGTGTTGCCCGGGTCGTCCGTCCAGCCCTCCCAGGTGGGGGCGTAGAGGATGGTCGGGATGCGGCCGGCGGGCGGCTGACCTGTGCCGGTGGCGATGGGGGCCAGCTGGGGCCGGCCGACCTCGACGATGTCCTCGTCGCGCACCCCGACGTCGGCGAGCGCGTAGCGGTCGCGGCCGGCCCGGCCCGCGGTCCACACCTCGTCGTACGCCTTGGCGTAGGGGTTGATGCTGGCGATCTTGTCGCTGTCGCCGTGGCCGATGAAGACGTGCTTCATGGTGGGCACGCGCAGCAGGTGCAGGTTCTTGCCGACGTTGGCCGGGTAGAGGCCGACCCGCAGCATGGACAGGTCCATCTGCATCAGGTGGACGGCGCTCGGCACGCAGACCACGGGCAGCGTGGTGGTGCCGAGCCGGGCCATGATGGCCCGCTCGCGGAGGATGACGATGGCCTTCTCGTCCAGCTTCTCCAGGGTCTCCAGCCACATGTTGGCCTGGTAGGCGGAGTCCTTGGAGCCGGAGAAGTAGAGCGCCACGGTGGGCTGCTCGGCGCGCAGCCACTCGTCGAACCACTCCAGGGTGCGGTCCGGGTCGGGCGGCAGCTTGCTCAACCTGAAGAACGGCAGCAGCACCAGCATGTAGCCGAGCACCAGGGCGATGGTGGCGGCGATGCCGGCGTAGCCGAAGTCCGGCTCGTCGGTGCCGGCGACGGCGAGCAGGCCGAGGAACAGCGGCACCTCGGTGTGCAGCACCTTCTCCACGGCCCGGTGGGTGAGCCAGCGCGGCGGCCCGTTGGGCACCGGGAGGGTCGACAGGTCGATGTTGCGGGTGGTGATGGGCAGCCGGCGCTTGCGGCGCAGCACCATCACCAGGGCGGTGTGCGGGGCCTGGAGCCCGTAGAAGGCGAGCAGGCCGACGATGGCCGCGTAGAACACCGTCTCGCCGCCCCAGTCGGAGCGGGCGAGCAGCAGGATCAGCAGCAGCTGCCGGATCAGGAAGCGGATGGTGAGGCCGAGCCTGGCCTTGCCGAACCGCACCAGCACGTAGGAGCCGCGGCGGTGCAGGAAGTGGTCGCCGAGGTAGGAGCAGACCGCGGCGGCGGCGAAGCCGCCGGTGGACGGCAGCAGCGCGGTGGCGAGCATCAGCGGGTAGCTGGCCGCCATCACCAGCGCCGCCACGAGTTCGACGGGGGAGGCCACTCCCCCGACGAGGCGGCGCAGGATGCTTGCGATCATGCCACCTCCCCCGCGGCTTCGGCCTGCTCGGCGTTGAGGGCGGCGGCCAGGGCGCGCTCGAAGGAGCCCGCGTTGCTGGCCTCGGCGGTCGGGTCCTGCTGGCGGACGTCGATGACGTGTCCCGTCATGGCGGACAGCAGCACGTCGAGCGAGGTCCTGGCGACGGCCTCGGAGGACAGCAGGCTGCCGGCGGGCTCCTGGCCGAAGGCCTTGGTGCGCATCGGGGTCGCGGTCCGCTCGGGGTTGACGCAGTTGACGCGGACGCCGTCGCCTGCCCACTCGTCGGCCAGGGCCTGGGTGAGGTTGACCATGGCGGCCTTGGTGGAGGAGTAGAGGCTGTACTCGGCGCGGCCGCGGGTGTAGCTGCTTGAGGTGTAGAGCAGCAGCTGGCCCGAGGTCTCGGCGAGGTACTTGTGGGCGGCGCGGGCGATGCGGACCGGCGCGAGGTAGTTGACGGTGAGCGCCTCCTCGATGGTGGCGTCGTCCGTCTCGGCGAGCTTCCCGATGCGCAGCACGCCGGCGGTGTTCACCACGTAGTCGATGCGCCCGGTCTCGGCGTAGGCCTTCTCCAGGGCCTCGGCGACGTCGCCCTGCTTCTCCACGTGCGTGCCGGTGGTG
Source organism: Streptomyces sp. 8K308 (assembly GCF_004348315.1). GTDB lineage: Bacteria > Actinomycetota > Actinomycetes > Streptomycetales > Streptomycetaceae > Streptomyces. Next base: position 15,203 of record NZ_SMKC01000018.1, read on the forward strand.
GAGCGGCCCAGCGGGTAGACGGTGGCGCCGTAGCGGGCGGCGAGGTCGGCGATGTCCTTGCCGATGCCGTAGGAGCCGCCGAAGACCACCATCGTCCTGCCGGCGAGCCGCTCGCGGTACGCGGCCTCGTCGGACTGCCGGGGGGCCGCGGTGGAGGCCAGCTGGAACATCTTGTCGGCGATGAAGACGTCGACGGGCTGGGTGACCTTCATGTTGAACTCGTCACCCGGGACGACGTGGATCGGCACGTCGGGCAGGTACCTGAGGACCACGGAGCAGTCGTCGGTGGCCTGGAAGTTCGGGTCGCCGGCGGCTATCTCGTAGGCGCGGCGGATGGTGGAGAGCCGGAACGCCTGCGGGGTCTGGCCGCGGCGCAGGCGGGAGCGGTCGGGGACGTCGGTGATGAACTCGCCGTCCTCGCCGTGGGTGCGGGTCACGATGATGGTGTCGGCGGACGGGATCGCGACGTCCACGGCCTGGTAGCGGTCCAGGGCCCGCACGCAGTCGGCTATCACGCGCTGGGAGAGCAGCGGGCGCACGGCGTCGTGGAAGAGGACGTTGCGGTCCTCACCCTCGGCCAGACCCTCGCCGAGCACCTCGATGGCCCGGCGCGTGGTCTCGTTGCGGGTGGCGCCGCCCTCGACGACCCGGCTGACCTTGGTCAGCCCGCTCTTGGCGATGATCCGCTCCACGTCCCCCGCGTAGCCCGGGGCCATCAGCACGATGACGTCGTCGATGTCCGCCGACTCCTCGAAGACCGCCAGCGTGTGTTCGATGACGGCCTTTCCCGCGATCTTGATCAGCTGCTTCGGTATGGAGAGACCCACTCGCTGTCCGGTGCCGCCAGCGAGAACGACCGCGGTGGTGTGTGGGGACGGTCCTTCGGGTTGGATGGACAAGGCAGCTCCTGCCGGTATCAAAGGTGTCGGCTACGCGAGGAGAAGGTTAACCCCCGTAGAAGCTTGACCCCTAAACCGGATGAACCGTTGTCGACTGTTATCGCTTCGTGACAGTGGCGCGTTACTCAGCGATGCCACCGGGGAAGGGTGGACACGCTCAGTCAAATGGGTCGAATTCCTCGAATTCCCGCTGGGCTGTGTCCTGTCGAGCGTCTCGTCGGCGCGCGTCACGCTCCTTGCGCCGCTGCACCGCCGGGCGCAGCTCGCTCATCCGGTGATCCTCGCCACGCCGGCCGAGCATCTCGGCGCCGCCCACCATCGAGGGCTCGAAGTCGAACACCACCGCGTCGTCCTCGTCGCCGATGGCCACCCCGTCGCCCTCCGTGGCGCCGGCCCTGACGAGTTCCTCCTCGACGCCGAGCCGGTTGAGCCGGTCCGCGAGATAGCCCACGGCCTCGGCATTCGCGAAATCCGTCTGCCGCACCCAACGCTCCGGCTTCTCGCCCCGGACCCTGAAGAAACCTTCACCTTCGGCGGTTACCGTGAAGCCCGCGTCATTCACGGCCTTCGGGCGGATCACCATGCGCGTGGCTTCCTCCTTCGGGCGCGCCTCCCGAGCCCTGCCGACCAGCTCGGCCAGCGCGTACGAAAGATCCTTCAGCCCCTTGCGGGAGACCGCGGACACCTCGAATACCCGCAGGCCACGAGCGGCGAGATCCGGCCGCACGATCTCGGCCAGATCCTGCCCCTCCGGAATATCCGTCTTGTTGAGCACCACGATCCGCGGCCGGTCGTCGAGGCCGCCGTACTTCGCCAGCTCCTCCTCGATCACGTCCAGGTCGGTCAGCGGGTCGCGCCCCGGCTCGAGCGTCGCGCAGTCCAGCACGTGCACCAGCACCGAGCAGCGCTCCACGTGCCGCAGGAACTCGAGACCGAGCCCCTTGCCCTCGCTGGCGCCCGGGATGAGACCCGGCACGTCGGCGACCGTGTAGACGGTGGAGCCCGCCGTCACCACGCCCAGGTTCGGCACCAGCGTCGTGAACGGGTAGTCGGCGATCTTCGGCTTGGCCGCCGAGAGCACCGAGATCAACGAGGACTTGCCGGCGCTGGGGAAGCCCACCAGCGCCACGTCGGCGACGGTCTTGAGCTCGAGCACCAGGCTCCGCTCCTCGCCCGGCTCGCCGAGCAGCGCGAAGCCGGGCGCCTTGCGGCGCGGCGAGGCCAGCGCCGCGTTGCCGAGCCCGCCGCGGCCACCCTGCCCGGCGACGAAGGTGGTGCCCTCGCCCACCAGGTCGGCGAGCGGCTGCCCGTCCCTGCCGAGCACCACGGTGCCGTCCGGCACCGGCAGCACCAGGTCCTCGCCGGCCGCCCCCGTGCGGTGCCCGCCGGCGCCCGGCTTGCCGTTGGTGGCCTTGCGGTGCGGCCGGTGGTGGTACTCGAGCAGCGTGGTCACGTCCCGGTCGACCACGAGGACCACGTCCCCGCCGCGCCCGCCGTCGCCGCCGTCGGGGCCGCCGAGCGGCTTGTACTTCTCCCGGTGCACGGAGGCGCAGCCGTGGCCCCCGTTACCCGCGACGACATGGATCTCGACGCGGTCCACGAAGGTGGTCATGACGGTGTGCCTCCCGGCGGGATCTGTGGTGGTGACGGTGCGAGCTGACGGTGCGAGAACGTTGTTGGTGAAACGACGAGGGCGGACCCGATCTTCCCGGCACTGGCCGGGAAGACGGTCCGCCCTCGGAGACTGAAGCCGCTGGTTACTCGGCTACGGCCGGGACCACGTTGATGACGCGGCGGTCGCGGTGGGTGCCGAACTGGACCGTGCCGGCCCGGAGCGCGAACAGCGTGTCGTCGCCGCCGCGGCCCACGCCCGCGCCCGGGTGGAAGTGGGTGCCACGCTGGCGGAGCAGGATCTCGCCGGCCTTGACGATCTGGCCGCCGAAGCGCTTCACGCCGAGGTACTGGGGGTTCGAGTCGCGGCCGTTCCGGGTGGACGACGCGCCCTTCTTGTGTGCCATCTGCCTACGTCCCTTACTTCGCGTTCGCGGCCGGAGCGGGGATCTCGGTGACCTTCAGCTGGGTGAGCAGCTGGCGGTGACCCATCCGCCGGCGGTAGCCGGTCTTGTTCTTGAACTTCTGGATCCGGATCTTGTCGCCCTTGTGGTGGTCGACGACCTCCGCCTGGACCTTGACGCCGGCCAGCACCCACGGGTCGCTGGTCACGGTCTCGCCGTCGACCACGAGCAGCGTGGAGAGCTCGACGGTGTCGCCGGCGCTCTTGCCGGCCAACCGGTCGACCTCGATGACATCGCCGACAGCGACCTTCTGCTGACGGCCGCCGGTGCGCACGATCGCGTACACGCGGAACTCCCTCTTCTCGATTCGGAACCCCTGACGCCAGCAGCGGGCGAACCCGGCCTCTCCCCCGGCGTGGGCGGCGACGCCGCGCGCCTCGCGGGGAGGTAGTTGCTCAGGAGCGATCGGCATACCTGCTGACATGCCGACCGCCAACAATACGGAGGCGCCGACAGAGGGGTCAAATTCACGGCCGCCTCAAGGCCGCGGCGGCCCTCCCCCGGGTTCGCCGGGGGAGGGCCGCCGCGGGGCGCCGTCCGTTACTCGCCGGTCTGCGCGGAGACCGAGGGCGGCTGCGGCTGCTCGGCGGCCGCGGCGCTCTTGCTCGCCTTCTTGGCCGTCGACTTCTTGGCCGCCGCCTTCTTGGCGGTCTTCTTGGCGGCGGCCTTCTTCGCCGTCTTCTTGGCCGCCTTCTTCGCGGTCTTGGCCGGGGCCTTCTTGCCCGCGCCGGGGGCCACGACGGTCACCACGGCCTCCGTGGCGCCCTCGGGCGACCCGGCCGGCGCCGACACCCGCCGCCGCGGCGGCGGCGCCACGGCCGTCAGCTGCGGCTCAGGGGCCGCCTCCGGCGCCGGCTCCGCCGGCCGCTCCGCGGGCGTCACGACCACGACCTCGGCCGCCTCGGCCTCCTTGGTCTCCGGCGGACCGGCGGGCGCGGTGACCTTCCGCGTCACCCGACGGCGCGGCCGGGCCGGGGCCTCCGGCTCGGGCTCGGCCACGGCAGCCGCCGGCGCCACGGTCTCCGGCTCGGGCGCCGCGGGCTCCGCGACCTCCGCTGCCTCGGCCGCCTTCGGCGGACCAGCCGGCGCGCTCACCTTGCGGGTCACCCGACGCCTCGGCCGGGCCGGAGCCTCCGGCTCGGGCACGACGGCCTCGGGCTCCGGCTCGGGAACGCGCTCCGCCTCCGGCTCCACCACCTCGGCCGCCTTCGGCGGACCAGCCGGCGCGCTCACCTTGCGGGTCACCCGACGCCTCGGCCGGGCCGGAGCCTCCGGCTCGGGCGCTACGGCGGCCGGCTCGGGCGCCGCAGGCTCCTCGGCACGCTCCGCCACCGGCTCAGGCGCGGCAGCCTCCGCCTCGGCCGCCTTGGGCGGACCGGCCGGCGCTGTCACCTTCCTGGTCACCCGGCGACGGCGCCGCGGCGCGGCCTCCGTCGGCTCGACCGACTCCGGCTCCACCGACTCGAGCGACACCACCGGCTCGACGGGCTCCTCAGTCACCGGCTCGCTCGGCTCGACCGGGCCCACCGGCTCCGGGACCACGGTCACGGCCTCCGGCTCCACCGCCTCCGGTTCCTTCGGGGCGATCGCCCCGGCGGGGGCACCGGCTTCCGCCCCGCGGCCCCGCTTGCGGCCCTTCTTGCCGCCGCCGGCGGCGGTCGGCACGTGCTCGACGTGCACGATCACGCCGCGCCCGTTGCAGTGCACGCACGGCTCGGAGAACGACTCGAGCAGCCCCTGGCCGACCCGCTTGCGGGTCATCTGCACCAGGCCGAGCGAGGTGACTTCCGCCACCTGGTGCTTCGTCCGGTCACGGCCCAGGCACTCGAGCAGTCGCCGCAGCACCAGCTCCCGGTTGGACTCCAGCACCATGTCGATGAAGTCGATGACGATGATGCCGCCGAGGTCGCGCAGCCGCAGCTGCCGGACGATCTCCTCGGCCGCCTCCAGGTTGTTCCTGGTGACCGTCTCCTCGAGGTTGCCGCCCTGACCCGTGAACCGGCCGGTGTTGACGTCGATGACGACCATCGCCTCGGTGCGGTCGATCACCAGCGAACCGCCGCTTGGCAGCCACACCTTGCGGTCGAGGGCCTTCATCAGCTGCTCGTCGACCCGGTAGGTGGCGAACACGTCCACCTCGGAGGTCCACCGCTCCAGCCGGTCCACGAGGTCGGGCGCGACGTGCGAGACGTAGCCGTGGATCGTCTCCCAGGCCTCGTCACCGCTGACGATGACCTTCGAGAAGTCCTCGTTGAAGATGTCCCTGACCACCCGGACCGTCATGTCCGGCTCGCCGTAGAGCAGCGACGGCGCGTTGCCCTTCCTGGCCTTCTTCTGGATCTCGGCCCACTGGGCCTGCAGCCGCTCGACGTCCCTGGTCAGCTCCTCCTCGCTCGCGCCCTCGGCGGCCGTGCGCACGATGACGCCGGCGTCCTCGGGGACGATCTTCTTGAGGATCTGCTTCAGCCGGGCGCGCTCGGTGTCGGGCAGCTTGCGGCTGATACCGGTCATCGACCCCTCGGGGACGTAGACCAGGTAGCGGCCGGGCAGCGAGATCTGGCTGGTGAGGCGGGCGCCCTTGTGACCGATCGGGTCCTTGGTGACCTGCACCAGGACCGGCTGCCCGGACTTCAGCGCGGACTCGATGCGGCGCGGGCCGCTGCCGAGGCCGAGCGCCTCGAAGTTGACCTCGCCGGCGTAGAGCACGGCGTTGCGGCCCTTGCCGATGTCGACGAACGCCGCCTCCATCGAGGGCAGCACGTTCTGCACCTTGCCGAGGTAGACGTTGCCGACGTAGCTGGACGACTGCTCCTTGTTGACGAAGTGCTCGACGAGCACGTTGTCCTCGAGGACGCCGATCTGGGTGCGCTCGCCCTGCTGCCGCACGACCATCACGCGCTCGACGGCCTCCCGGCGGGCCAGGAACTCGGCCTCGGTGATGATGGGCGCCCGGCGCCGGCCCTGCTCGCGGCCCTCGCGGCGACGCTGCTTCTTGGCCTCCAGGCGGGTCGAGCCCTTGATGGACTGCACGCCGTCGGGTGCCTCGTTCTCGTCCCGCTTGCGGCGGGGTTCGCGGACCTTGACGACGGTGCGCTCCGGGTCGTCGGCGCCGGTCGCCTCCTCGGCGCCCTCGCCACTGCGACGGCGGCGCCGACGACGGCGCCGCGAGCCGCCGGCGGCCTCGGCCTGCTCCTCGGCCTCCGCCTCGCCCTCGACGGTCTCTTCCTCGGTCTCCTCGGCCTCCGGCTCGACCTCGGCCGGCTCGACCGCGCGGGCCGCCGGCTCCTCGTGCGCGCCCTCCTCGGCGGCCTCTGCGGCCTGCTCGGCGGCGCGCTCCGCGGTCTCGCCGCGACGACGGCGCCGACCGCCGCGTCGGCGACGGCGCGCTGGCCGGTCGGCGTGCGTCTCGTCCTCGTCCTCCTCGACGACGTCCTGCACGTCCTCGAAGACCGGCTCCTCCTCGTCCTCCACCAGCGCCTCGGCCTCGGCGGCCTCCTCAGCGGCCTCCTCGGCGGCGCGCAGCGGGGTCTGGAACATGGGCGCCTGGAACACGGGGGCCTGGAACACCGGCCGCCCGAGCCGCGCCGGCGCGGGGGGCTCCTCGACGCGCGTCACATCGAACGCGTCCGGCTCGGACGCGGGTCGCTTGGGCCGCGTGGCCTCCGCGGCACGCCGCTGGCGCGGCGCGGTCTCCTCGGCGGGCCGCCGCTTGCGCGGCTCAGCGGGCTCGGCGGTCTCAGACGCGGCCACCGCGTGCTCGCGCTCCTCCGCGACCGCCTCGACCGGCTCGGGCGTGGCCGCGGCACGTGTCGCCCGACGGCGCTTGCGCGGCTCGGCGGCCGGCTCAGCCTCGTCGGCGGGCGCCGACTCCACGACCGGCTCAGGCGCCGACGCCGCACGCGTCGCACGCCGCCGCGTCCGCGGCTCAGCCGGCTCTGCCGTCTCCGACGCGGCCACCACGGGCTCACGCTCCTCCGCGACCGCCTCAGGCGCCGACGCCGCACGCGCGACCCGACGCCGCTTACGCGGCTCGGCGGCCGGCTCAGCCTCCGCCTCAGTCTCGGACACGGACACCGCGCCCCGCCGCTTACGCGGCTCAGCCGGCTCGGCCTCCGCCTCAGGGGCAGTCTCGACAACCGGCTCAGGCGCCGACGCCGCACGCGTCGCACGCCGCCGCTTACGCGGCTCAGCGGGCTCGGCGGTCTCAGACGCGGCCACCGCGTGCTCGCGCTCCTCCGCGACCGCCTCGACCGGCTCGGGCGTGGCCGCGGCACGTGTCGCCCGACGGCGCTTGCGCGGCTCGGCGGCCGGCTCAGCCTCGTCGGCGGGCGCCGACTCCACGACCGGCTCAGGCGCCGACGCCGCACGCGTCGCACGCCGCCGCGTCCGCGGCTCAGCCGGCTCTGCCGTCTCCGACGCGGCCACCACGGGCTCACGCTCCTCCGCGACCGCCTCAGGCGCCGACGCCGCACGCGCGACCCGACGCCGCTTACGCGGCTCGGCGGCCGGCTCAGCCTCCGCCTCAGTCTCGGACACGGACACCGCGCCCCGCCGCTTACGCGGCTCAGCCGGCTCAGCCTCCGCCTCAGGGGCAGTCTCGACAACCGGCTCAGGCGCCGACGCCGCACGCGTCACCCGGCGCCGCTTACGCGGCGCCTCGCCGGCGGCCTCGGCCGCCTCAGCGGCCTCCGGCTCCGCGGACCCGCGGGCCTTCGAGCCGTTCGCCCCGGCAGGGGCGCTCGCGTCCGCGCGACGACGGCGCGGGGGAAGAACATCACTCGGTGTAGTTGAATTGTCGCTCGCCTCGACGGCGGGCTCGTTGGGCTCGTGCATGCGGGGGTTTCTCCCGTCCACGCTCCCGGGCGCTTCACCGGTCACAGCGGGCGGCGCCGCTCGGGAGCTGTCGTGTAGCTCGCCGGTTCCGGACCCGTTGGGCCGGCTTCGGCGAAAGTCTCCTGGTCGGTGCGTCGCCCGGAACTACCGGACCCGAGTGGCTCCCTGGCACCTGGTGGTTAGGCGGCGCGGCAACGGCATCGCTATCCGGTGATCCCCGGCGCCGCCGCGGCCTGCTGTCCGGCGGCCGTGGGTGAGGCGGCCAGGACAGCGTCGCGGTCAGGCGCGAACGGGTCGTTCACCGTGCCGGTCTCCTCATCGAGCGGCCCCTGCGCCAGCCTGGTCACCGCTGCGGGGACCGGCGGCGCCAGGTCGGCCGTAGCGCGGAGGCCGGACAGGACGTCGTCGGGTCGTACGGCAGGTGTGTGATGCCGTACTACCAGCCGCAGTATCGCACAAAGGGTGGGGTCAGGCCCATCGGACCCACCAATTTGGCGCTGTCGGGCTTCCTGGGGCTCCAGTGCTGTCAGCGACACCACGGCACCACGCGTGTCGAAGGCGCGCAGGCCCTTCTTGGTCTGCCGCCGCACCTCGACCGCCTCCTGGGCGAGGAAGGCGCCGACGGCCCGGTCGGCCTCGGCCGGGTCGACGCCGTCGAGCCGCAGCTCCCAGTGGGAGGCGTTGAGCAGCTCGGCGAAGTCCGTGGTGCGCGCCTCGACGGCGTCGACGACGTCGAGGCCCGGCGGCAGTGAGGCGTCGAGACTGGCCCTGAGCTCCTCGGGGTCACGCCGCTCGACGAGGGCGATCTCCAGGTACTCGGCCTCGCTCGCGGTGCCGGTGGGCGCGGCGTTCGCGTAGCTGACCTTGGGGTGGGGGGTGAAGCCCGCCGAGTAGGCCATGGGGACCTCGGCCCTGCGCAGTGCGCGCTCGAAGGCCCGCTGGAAGTCGCGGTGGCTGGTGAACCGCAGGCGGCCCCGCTTGGTGTACCGCAGTCGCACGCGCTGCACCGCCGGTGCGGGCGCCGGGCCTACGGGCTGTCGCTTGCCCAGTTTCTCTCAGTCCTTCGGTCGCGGATCGCGAGCGGGGTGAGCCGGTCGCGAGTCGTTGCCTCCTTCCAGGTTACGCCAGGGCCCCGGTGGCGCCGGTGTCGATCCAGTAGCGCAGCTTCTCGCCCCTGCGGTCCTCGAAGACGCCGCCGTTGGCCTCGATGACCTTGCGGGAGGCGACGTTGTCGTGGTCGCAGGTCACCAGGACGCGCTCGTGGCCGATGCGGCGGGCCACCGGGAGTGAGTCGCGCAGCATGGCGGTGCCGTGGCCGCGGCGGCGGGCGGTGGGGCGCACGTCGTAGCCGATGAGGCCGCCCCAGTCGAGCAGCCGCTGGGTGAGCCGGTGGCGGATGGAGAGGCGGCCGAGGAACGTGTCGCCCTCGACGTACCACAGCACGGTGGAGGGCACGAAGCCCGGCGGGCGCGGGGCGTCCTCCTCGGCGTCGGCGACGGTGGCGGCGACGAAGGTGGCGAAGCCTGCGGGGTCGTCCCAGTGCCGGCCGTGGGCGCGGATGTCGCGGCCGAGCAGCGACTGGTCGTCGGGGGTGCCCCGGCCCTCGGCCTGGAACTCGGCGATCGCCTCCAGGTAGGAGGCGTGGACAGCGGTGATGGGTGTGACGAGCTCGGGCACGGGTCCCATCCTGCGTCAGCCGGCGGGACGAGATCAACGATCTCGCTCCCGGGGATTGACGTGCTCCGGGCAGATCAAGAGGCTGGTCAGTCGGGCCAAGTCGACGACCACCCTGGGGAGTTCGCATGAGAGTCCGCACCGTGCTGGCGGCCGCGCTGGCGGCGTCACTGCTTCCGATGGCCTCGGCGACGGCCGAGTCGGGCGGCGGCCCGGCGGCCGGCGCCAGGGGAAGCATCGACTTCCGCGACGCCCGGCAGGCCATCGACGGCTTCGGCATCTCCCAGGCGTTCCAGCGGGCCGACGTGATGCACGGCGCGCGTGGTCTCACCCCCGAGCACCAGCGGGAGGTCCTCGACCTGCTGTTCGACCGCGAGACGGGGGCCGGCTTCAGCATCCTGCGGCTCGGCATCGGCTCGTCGGCGGACGACGTCTACGACCACATGCGGTCCATCCAGCCCACCGACCCGGGCGGCCCGGACGCCGAGCCGCGCTACGAGTGGGACGGCGACGACGGCGGCCAGGTGTGGCTGGCCCGTGAGGCCCGGGACTACGGCGTCGAGCGGTTCTACGCCAACGCGTGGAGCGCGCCCGGCTACATGAAGACCAACGGCTCGGACGCGAACGGCGGCGAGCTGTGCGGGGTGCCCGGCACCGACTGCCCGAGCGGCGACTGGCGGCGGGCGTACGCGGAGTACCTGGTGCAGTACGCGCGCTTCTACGCCCGGGAGGGCATCGACATCACGGACATCAACTTCACCAACGAGCCGGACCTGACGACCTCGTACGCGTCGATGAGGTTCACGCCCGGGCAGGCGGCCGACATGGCCGCGGTGCTCGGCCGGACGGTGGCGGAGTCGGAGCTGTCCGGGATGAACGTGGCCTGCTGCGACGCGGCCGGCTGGGCGGAGCAGCGGGCCTACACGGAGGCCATCGAGGCGCACCCGGAGGCGTCGGAGCTCGTCGACCTCCATACCGGCCACCCGTACCGAAACCCGGCGAGGAGCCCGCTGCCCACGGACCGGCCGGTGTGGATGTCGGAGTGGAACCCGACCGGGGACAGGTGGACGGAGGGCTGGGACGACGGCACCGAGTTCGACGGGATGAGCCTGGCCGAGGACGTCCACGAGGCGCTCGCGGACGCCGAGGTCAACGCGTACCTGTACTGGTTCGGCGCGTCGATCGGCGCGACCCGGGCGGCGATCCAGCTGGACGGCCCCGACTACCACGTCTCCTCGCGGCTGTGGGCGCTCGCCGCGTACAGCCGGTTCATCCGGCCCGAGGCGGTGCGGGTGGACGCCGCGTCCGGGCACGACTCGGTGGAGGTGACGGCGTTCCGCAACGCGGACGGCAGCCGGGTGGTGGAGATCCTGAACCACGACGCGGCGCCGGTGCGCCAGTCCTTCGACGTGTCGGGGGTGCGGGGCTCGGCCCGGGGCGACGTCTATCTCACGGACGAGACGCACGCGGTGGAGCGGACCGGCCGGGCGAGCGTGGCGGGCGGCAGGCTCTCGGTCGAGCTGCCGCCGCGCTCACTGACCACCGTCGTCCTCGACCGCTGGCTAACGGGCCACGTACTGCGAGAGGATGGCCTGCACCTGGTAGATGTCAACGCCCTTGGTGAAGGTCTTCTCGATCGGGGTCGGGTTGCCCGAGAGCCAGATCTTGAGCTCGGCGTCGAGGTCGAAGTGGCCCGCGGTCTCCACGGCGAAGTGGCTGATGCTCCGGTAGGGGATCGAGTGGTACTCGATCTTGCGGCCGGTGATCCCCTGCTTGTCGACGAGGATCAGCCGCCGGTCGGTCAACAGGATGGTGTCCCGGATCAGCAGGTAGGCGGCCAGCACCTGCTCCTGTGGGCCGAGCAGCCGCGCGTACTCCTGGTGTGCCTGTGCCGGGTCGATCGCGTGCGCGTTGCCGAACAGTGCCATGGCGCCCCCTCAGTTGTTCTGCCACCGGGCAGCGTAACCGTCGTAGGTGCCGTCGTTGAGGGCGAGGTGCAGCCACTGGTCGACGTAGGCCCGGAACTCCTCGTCGCCGCGCGGCAGCAGGTAGGCCTTCTCGGCGAAGGTGAAGGGGTCGTCGGGGTTGATGGCGCACAGCTCGGGGTGGAGGGTCTCCTGGTAGCGGGTCTCGCTGCCGTCGGTGATCATGACATCGGCGCGGCCGGCGACGATCTCCTCGAAGATGGTCGTGTTCTCGGGGTGCCTGATGACCGTGGCCCGCTCGATGTTCTCGTTCACGAACCGCTCGTTGGTGCCGCCGGGGTTGACGATGACGCGGACGCCCGGCTGGTCGATGTCCTCCAGGGTCTGGAATCGGTCGGTGTCCTCGCAGCGGGCGATGGGGGCCTTGCCGTCGACGAGGTACGGCACGCTGAAGTACGCCTCCTGGGCGCGGTCGAGGGTGACGGAGACGCCGCCCATGGCGATGTCGCAGGCGCCCGAGGTGAGGTCGTCGAGCAGTTCGGCCCAGGTGGTGGGCGTGAACTCGACCTCGGCGCCGAGGCTTTCCGCGAGGTCGCCGGCCATGTCGACGTCGATGCCGCTGTATTCGCCGGTGGCGCGGTCGAGATGGGTGAACGGGCGGTAGTCGCCGGTGGTGCAGACGCGCAGTTCGCCGCGTGCCCGCACCTCGTCGAGCAGGGTGCGGTCGGCCGGCGGCCTGCCGGGCCGCTCGCCGGCGGTGGCGACGACGGCGCCGCCGGCGGCGGTGGCGAGGGTGAGGGCGAGCGCGGAGAGAGCGGTGCGGCGGTGGAGCGGGCGCATGGGGTCCCTTCCCGGTGGGGGACGGCTGGATCGCCGCCAAGTATGACCAGGGGAAGGGCCGTTATCACCTGGGCTGAACGAACTCGGGCTGGTCGAGGACGCGCAGCCAACTGCCGTCGGGCTGGCGGCGCACCACCTGGGCCCTGGCGCCCGCGCCGTCCCTGGGCGGGGTGGCGGTCAGGGCGAGGTCGCCGTTGATGAGCGTCGGCAGTGGCGGCTCGGGCTCGAAGTGTGGGCGGTTCGCGAGCACCTTCTCCCAGAGCGCGCGGATGGCCTCCCGGCCGACGGTCCGCTCCCCCGGCGGGTAGGCGAGCACCGCGTCCTCCTCGTAGAGCGCGGCGACGCCGGCCGCGTCGCCGGCGTTGGAGCGCTCGACGAACAGCCGGGTGATGTCCTCGGGGCGCATGGCCTTCTCGTAGGCGTCCTTCTCGTGGGCGTCCTTCTCGTGGGCGTCGTGGTTCGTGTTCTCGGTCATGCCCCAAGACTGGCCCGTGGAGATTGAGAAGTCCAACAGCTGGTTCTGCTGGTAGCTAGAATTCCCAGTCATGGAACTGAGGCAGCTCGAGTACTTCGTGGCGGTCGCCGAGGAGCGGAACTTCACCCGGGCGGCCGAGCGGGTGAACATCAGCCAGTCCGGGGTCAGCGCCCAGATACGGCAGCTGGAGCGGGAGCTCGGCGCCGATCTCTTCGACCGCTCGGCGCGGGCCGTGACGCTCACCGTGGCGGGGAAGGCCGCGCTCGAGCCGGCCAGGGCGGCGCTCGCGGCGGCGGCCGCCGTCGGCCAGGCGGTGGGCGAGGTGACCGGCCTGATCCGGGGCCGGCTCACCCTCGGCATGGTCGTCGGCTGCACCCTCACCCCGCTGTTCGAGGCGCTCGCCGGCTTCCACGGGTCCCATCCCGGGGTGACGGTCTCCCTCCTCGAGGACGGCTCCGACCGACTGGTGGACGGCGTGCGCTCCGGCACTCTCGACCTGGCCCTGATCGGCGCGGCGGTGGCCGCGCCGGCCGACCTCGGCTCGTTGACGCTGCTACGCGAGCGGCTGGTGGCCGCCGTGCCGTCCGACCACCCGCTCGCCGGTCGCCGCCGGCTGACGCTCCGCGCGGTGACCGAGCACGCCGTCGTCTGCATGCCGCCGGGCACCGGCCTGCGCACCGCCTTCGACCGCGCCTGCGCGGCGCGCGGGCTGCGGCCGGCCATCGCCCTCCAGGCCAGCGCCGCCGACGCCATCGCCGGCCTGGCGGCCAGAGGCCTGGGCGTCGCCGTGCTGAGCGAGTCGATGGCCCCCGCCTACGCCGACCGCCTCACCGCGCGCGTCATCGACGACGCCGACACGCCGGCCCTGCTGGCCATGGTCTGGAAGGAGCCGACGAGCGTGGCCACCCGCGCCTTCCTGACATCCGTGCGCCGTGCCTGGCCGGGGCTGGGACAGGACTGAGCGCCGTGCCCGCCCCGCCCCCTCCCACTGCTCACCGTGCATCGTGGTGCGACGGTCACCGCCTCCATACGCTCGTGTCCACCGGGGCCCCGTCAGCAACCGAAGCGCATCAAGGAGGGGACATGACCTTACGCAAGCGTCTCCCGTTGGCCGGCCTGGCCATGGCGGCGAGCGCCGTCCTGGCGGTGACGGTCTCGACCGCCGGCACGGCCACCGCGGCCACCCCGCTCGCCGACCCGGACGGCACGAACTGCGTGATCGACCTCGATGACCTGGCTCAGGAGGGGGTCTGCTTCGCGACCGAGGACGACGCGACCGCCTACGTCGAGGCCCAGGCCGACTACGTCCTGCTCGAGGTCTATGACTGGATCGGGCTCAACGCCGACGGCCCGCACGCCTACTACGTCGGGAACGCGCCCTGCACCCCCACCACGGACGACATCGACCACACCGTTCCGACGCTCTACGAACTGACCTACAACTTCGCGAACCCCGACAGCGTGTCGATGAACGACTCGTTCAGTTCGGTGATCACCCACGAACAGTGCGACATCAGGCTCTCCGACTGGGTCAACAACAACCCCGACGGTCCCCGATCGGGCTGGATCGACCACTGCACCAACCTGACCGGCTCCGGGGCGGGTGACTGCCCGACGGTGCTGAACTGGAACAACCGCGCCAGCTCCTTCATGTTGAGCTGAACCACTCCCGACCGCACACACGTGGCCTGACGCCACGCCCCCGTAACCGGGCGGCCGCCCCTGTCGGCCTCCGCGCCGCCGGCCCCGTGGCCGGCGGCGCGGGGTCGCGGTCTGGATCGGCGCCCCGTGTTGTGGTCCCCTGAGGGGAGGATGGGGACAAGGGGGCGGAGTATGGCCGAGCGTGACGGGGAGACGACGCGGCAGGGGGCCGGCGGAGAGCGGGAGCTGCTGCGCGAGTTGACGCGCCAGATGTCCAGGGACGCCACGCCGGACGTCGGTCAGGTCGTCGAGTGGTTGGCGCGGCGGACCGGCGCGAAGGTCGGTCTTCTGACGGGCGACGGGGTCGTGGAGGCCGGCACCGCCGGTTTCCCGCGGCGGATGCCCGACTGGCTGGCGCGGGTGTTCCCGCGGTTGGCCGGCGGGGACGTGGCCACGGCAGCCGAGCAGTCCGGCGGGCTGCGGGTGCACTGCGAGGCCATCGGGCCGCGGGTACCGCATCCGGTGCTCGTGGTGATCAGCTCGTCGCCGCCGAGCGGGGAGTCGCGCGCACTGGTCTCGGCCGCCTGCGGCGTGCTCGCCGCGCTGCACGGGACGCGCGAGGCCGCCGCGATGTCCAGGAGCAACCGGGATCGGGCGCGGCAGTTACGGTTCGCCGTGTTCAGCGCCCTGATCGAGGGGCAGCCGTTCCTGGCCCGCCGGATGATGGCCGGCGCCGTCCCCCCGGTGTTGGACGCCGCCGCCGTCCGGGTCTATCTGCTGCAGTGCGGGCCGGCCGACCGGGACCGGATCTCCGAGGCGTACGAGGACGACCAGGGGTTCCACGGCCCCGACCTGTTGGTGCGCTGCCCCGTCCACAACCACCACCTGATCTGCGTCCTGGCCGAGGGCGCCGACGACGCCGGCGGCCACCGCCGCGACCTGCTCCGTCTGGTCCGCGAGAACCCCTGGTACGCGCTGGGCATCAGCGGACCGCATCCGCTGGCCGCGACGGCCGAGGCGTACGCCCAGGCCGCCAACGCCCTGGCGGTCGCCCGCAACTGCCCCACCCGGCTCGTCGACTACCAGGGCCAGTCACCGCTCGTCCACCTGCTCCCCGAGCGGGAGGCCCTCGCCTGGGCCCGTGCCTTCCTGCGCCCGTTGGGCTCCGCGCCCAAGCTCACGATCAACGTGACCCGCCTCGCGACCGACGTGCCGCAGGCGGGGGTGGCCCGCCTGCTCGGCATCAGCCGCAACACGGTCCGGGCCCATGTCCGGCGCGCCGAGGAGGCCATCGGGACGGACCTGAACGAGGTGAGCTCCCGTGCCGCGCTCGCGCTGGCGCTGGCCATCACCGCCCCGGGGTTCGGCACGGGCGGCGACGTGGACGTGCCCCCTCCCACCCTGGAGGACCTGTTCCGCACCCAGCCCGCCGTCGCGTGGGCCGAGGCGTTCCTCGGCCCCCTGCGGGACGCCGACCACCGCGACCTCGACGCCACCCTGCGGGCCTGGATCGGCGCCAACACCGACGCCCAGCGGGCCGCCACGCGCCTCGGCATCAGCCGGAACACGGTGCGAGCCCGGGTTCGCACGGCGGAGCGGCTGCTGCACCGTGCCCTGCTGAACAACGCCGGAACCGGCATCCACGACCTCGTCCACGCCCTCCGCATCTCCCAGGAAAGCCCGGTGCTCGCGGTGGCCTGACCTGGCGCGCCGGTCAGGTCGCCGGCTCGGCTGCCGGGACCGGCCTCGGGCGCAGGGCGAGCGGGAGGAGGGCGGTCACGACGGCCAGGGCGGCGTAGCCCCAGGTCAGGGTCGCCGTGGCGGCGATGGCCGCGACGAGCAGTGGGCCGCCGGCGTCGCCGAGTTCGCGGCCGAGTTCGGCGGTGCCCATCGTCTGGCCGAGGCGTTCCCTCGGCGTGGCGGCGGCCAGGGCGGCGAAGCCGAGCGGGGTGATCAGGCCGGTGCCGGTGCCGATCGCGGCGGCGCCGGTGAGGACGCCGAGCGGGCCGGGCAGCATGGCGCAGCCGAGGCCGGCGGCGGTCACCAGGAGCCCGGCCACCAGGCCGCCGCCCGTCGTCAGCCGGCCGTCGTCGAGCCGGCGGCCGGCCCAGGGTTGGGCGAACGCCGCGCAGGCGGCGAGGACCGAGACGGCGGCGCCGGTGGCCAGCGGGGAGAGGCCGGCGGCCGCGCCGGAGAGCGGCAGGAAGCCGACGCCGGCGGAGAGCGCCGCCGTTGCGGCGGCGAGCGCGGCCACCGGCCGCAGGAAAGCGCCGTCGGTGAGCCGCCGCACCAGGCCGAGCAGGGTCTGGCGCGCCTTGGGGAGCGGCGGCACGGCCGGCACGGCGAGCGCGGCCCATATCGCGACCGAGGCGGCCAGCGCCGCGAGGACGGCGAAGAGCAGGGTGAGGTCGCCGAGCCAGATCAGCACGCCGCCGATCAGCGGCCCCGCCGTGTAGCCGATGGACTTGTGGAAGCCGTAGGAGCCGAACGCGCGCCCGTGCCTGACCTGCGGGTTGAGGCGGGCGACCAGCGCCGAAGCCGCCGGCGAGAAGGCCGAGGCCGCCGCGCCCTGCCGAGCCTGGCGGCCCACAGCCAGCCGGGGTCACGGACCACGACGAACAGCGCGGAGGCGGCGGCGAACCCCAGCAGGCCGCCGATCAGCACGGGCCGGGCGCCGACCCGGTCGGCCAGCGTGCCGAACACCGGCTTGAGCACGACCTCGGCGCCGTCGTACAGCGCGAGCAGCAGGCCGAGGTAGAGCAGCGAGGTCGCGAGGTCCTCCTCGCCCTGGCCGAGGTTGGCTGCGATGCCGTGCGCGCCGAAGGCGGTGGTGAAGCCGGCCGCGTACAGCGGCCACATGGCGGACCTCATGACGCGTCCCCCGGCGCGTCGAAGGCGTGCAGGTGGGCGAAGACCCGCTCGCCGTACTCCTCGAAGTGGCGCGCGCACGCCGCGAGCCGCTCCTCGGCCTCGGCGGCGCCGGGCGAGCCGAAGACGTCCTTGAGGCGGAGCTCGCGGTGCCAGCGGCGCAGCCGCTCCAGGCTCTGTTCCTCCTCCTCGAGCTCGGCCAGGGTGAACTTGGCCTGCCGGGTCTCCTTGTCGAGCTCCGCGAGGTACTTGCCGCAGTCGGCGACGAACTCCGCCCAGTCCTCGGCCCGCGCGGCGGTGAACATGTCCCGCAGCCGCTCGGCGTCCGCCGGGCCTCGTCCGCCGGCGCGCAGCGCCACGGCCTCGCCGCCGGCGCGCTCCGTCATGGCCACGGCCCGCTCGATGCCGTCCGCGAACACCGCCACCTCGGGCGCGGCCCACACCCCCTGCCCGAGCGACAGGGCGCCGACCCGGCGCAGTTCCCGCCACACCGCGACGCGGTGTCGCGAGGGCTGCGCCGGCAACCGCACGATGAGCACGACCCACTGGACCTGCGCCACGTCTTCCACCTGTCCAATGTAACGCTTGCTACATCGTGATCAGAAGCGGGTGTCACGGCGAGGTCGGTAGGCCCGCCAGTTCGAGCACCAGGTCGCGTACCTCGGCGGCGGCGACCCGGTCGCGGCGCCCGGTCGGGGCGTCGCAGAGCAGCACAGGTCCTTCGGCCGGTTCCGCGGGGAGGCGGCCGTGGGTGCCGCCGACCCAACGTCCGTCGAGCGGAACGACGTTCGTGGTGTACCGCAGGCCCAGCTTCTTGCGGGCGAGGCCGACACCCGCGCGCAGCCTGGCCCGGGGGTCGGCGGGGTCGAAGAAGAGCTCGGCCGGGTCGTAGCCGGGCTTGCGGTGGATCTCCACGCCGCGCGCGAAGTCGGGGGCGCGCTCGTCGTCCAGCCAGTAGTAGTAGCTGAACCACGACTCGGGCTCGGCGACCAGCACCAGCTCGCCGGACCGCTCGTGGTCGAGCCCGTACCCGGCCTGCCCGTCCCGGTCGAGCACCTGGTCGACGCCCGGCAGGTCGGCGCAGAGCTTGGCGACGGCCGGCACGTCGGCCGGGTCGGCGACGTAGACGTGCGCCACCTGGTGGTCGGCCACCGCGAAGGCCCGGGAGGCCCACGGGTCCAGGTACTCCATGCCCTCCTGCGTGTAGACCTCGAGCAGCCCGGACCGGCGCAGCGCCCGGTTGACGTGCACGGGCCGGCTGGCCGGGGTGATGCCGTACTCGCTGACGACCAGCACCCGGGTGTCGGTCTCCCGCGCGTCACGCAGCAGCGGCGCGAGCACCCGGTCCACGTCGGCGGCGGCGCTGGCGGCCTGCGGGCTGTCGGGGCCGTACCGCTGGAGGTCGTAGTCGAGGTGTGGGACGTAGCACAGGGTGAGGTCGGCGCGCGGCATCAACCGGCGGGTGGCGGCGACGATCCACTCGCTCGAGCGCAGCGAGGCCGTCGGCCCCCAGTAGTGGAACAGCGGGAACGGGCCGAGCTCCTCGGTCAGTTCGTCGTGCAGCTCGGTCGGCCGCGTGTAGCAGTCGGGCGACTTGCGGCCGTCCGCGTGGTAGACCGGGCGCGGGGTGACGGTCCAGTCGGTGGTGGCGCCCATCGCGTACCACCAGCAGACGTTGGCCACCTTGTAGCCGGGCTTGGCGCGGCGCGCGGTCTCCCACACCTTCTCGCCCGCCACCAGCCGGTTGTGCTGCCGCCACAGGTGGACCTCGCCGAGGTCGCGGAAGTACCAGCCGTTGCCGACGATGCCGTGCCCGGACGGCGGCAGCCCGGTGAGCATGGTGGACTGCACGGAGCAGGTGACGGCGGGCAGCACGGTCTCGAGCTCGGCCTGCCAGCCGCGTTCGGCCACGGCCCGCAGGTTGGGGGTGTGGTCGAGCAGCCGTGGGGTGAGGCCCACGACGTCGAGCAGCAGGACGCGTTGCGCGGTGGTCATGCCGTCTCCTCCTCGGTCCGTTGCTCGGTCCCGTCCCCGGTCCCGTGCTCGTTGTCGGTCAGGCCGGCGCGGCCCACCGCGTCGGCGGCCCAGCGCAGTTCGGCGGCGAGGCCGGCGGCCAGGTCGGCGTCGCCGGCCGGCCGGAACCGCTCGGGCAGCACGGACCAGGTGTAGGTCTCCACCTCGAGGTGGTCGGTGCGCGCCGCCGGCCCGGCGAACAACTCGGCCAGGGTGCGCTCCAGATGGTCCGTGGTGGTGTCCAGCGGCGGCTCGGGCCGCTGGTGCAGCGGGGCGTGGAAGTGCACCCGCCACGGCCCGGCGCCGGGCAGCGCCTCGGGGCCCGCCAGGGCCTCCGGCAGGTCGTCGCGGGCCGTCACCGCGCCCTCGCCGGCGGGCAGTTCGCGGACCTGGTGCAGGAAGCGGTCCTCGGTGTAGCGGGACAGCGCGGCCCTGGTGTCGGGGTCGGCCGGCGCGGCGGCGTGCAGGGCCGCCGAGACCTGCGCCTTGACGATGGGCAGGCCGGCCTCGGCGAGCACGGCCACGGCGCCCGCCGGGTCCTCGAAGGCGACGGCCAGGTGGCAGGTGTCGAGGCAGACGCCGATCCGCCGGGTGTCGACTCCGGCCAGCAGCTCGACGGCCTCGGCCACGGTCTCGACGATGCAGCCGGGTTCGGGTTCGAGGCCGACGCGAACGGTGCGGCCGGTCTCCGCCTCCAGCTTCTCCAGGCCGTCGGCCAGCCGGTCAAGCATGGCGCGGGCGGCGCCGTGCCGGCCGGCGTCCCAGGGCTCCCGCCAGGCAAGCGGCACCGTGGAGACGCTGCCCCTGGCGGCGTCGTCGGGCAGCAGCCCGGTCAGCACCCGGGCGCAGTCGAGGGTGTAGCCGAGCCGCTCCTCCTCGGTCCAGTCGGGCCGGTACACGGCCTTCTTGACGACGGGGGCGTGGAACCCCCGGTAGGGGAACGCGTTGAGGGTGACGACCTCGATGCCGTGCTCGTCAAGGGCGCGGCGCAGCCGGTCGAGTTCGGCCGGCTCGGTGGCGAGACGGGCGGCGAGCGGCGCGGGCAGCCACAGGCCGAGGCCGAGTCGGTCCGCGCCGAGCCGGGCGCGGACGCCGGCGCCGAAGACCCGCAGCTGGCGGTGCAGCCCCTCGGCGTCCTCGGCGGGGTGGACGTTGGTGCAGTACGCGAGGTGGACGCGGGTGCCGTCGCGGTGCCGGAACGTCATGGCAGCTCCTTTCGGTGTCTCGGGCTCGGTGGCTCAGGCTGGCCGCTGGCCGCGCAGGATCGAGTTGCCCTCGAAGGTGGCGGCGGCGTCCTGCCCCTCGGTCGCCGGCTCGTCGAGCAGCAGCCGGCCGCTCTGGGCGTAGAACGCCACCGGGTTGCGCCACAGGACCCGGTCCACGGCGTCCTCGTCGAAGCCGGCCTCGCGCATCGCGGCGCCGGTCCTGGCGGTCTTCAGCGGGTCGCTGCGGCCCCAGTCGGCGGCGGAGTTGACGATCATCCGGTCGAGGCCGTACTCGGCGAGCACCTTGACCATGCGGTGCTCGTCCATCTTGGTGTCGGGGTAGATGGAGAAGCCCATCCAGCAGCCGCTCTCGGCGACCAGGCCGACGGTCACCTCGTTGAGGTGGTCAATGAGTACCATCTCCGGCGGCAGCCCGGAGGCGGCGACCAACTCCAGGCTGCGGCGGGTGCCCTCGGCCTTGTCGCGGTGCGGGGTGTGCACCAGCACGGGCAGGCCGTGCTCGGCGGCGAGGCCGAGCTGGCGGACGAACACGGTCTCCTCGGCCTCGGTCATGGAGTCGAAGCCGGTCTCGCCGACGGCCACCACGCCGTCCTTGGCCAGGTAGCGGGGCAGCAGGTCCAACACCCCGTGCAGGCGCGGGTCGTTGGCCTCCTTGGGGTTGAGGGCGACGGTGCAGTGGTGCCGGATGCCGAACTGGGCGGCCCGGAACCGCTCCCAGCCGACGAGGCCGTCGAAGTAGTCCTTGAACGAGCCGACGGAGGTGCGGGGTTGGCCGAGCCAGAACGCCGGCTCGGTGACGGCGCGCACGCCCGCGTCGTACATCGCCTGGTAGTCGTCGGTGGTGCGGGACGTCATGTGGATGTGGGGGTCGAAGATGCGCATCAGCGCTCCCCTTCGGCTGCTCGCGGGTTCAGGGCGAGGATGCGGCGGGCGTCCTCGGGGACGGTGCGGCCTGCGGACTCCCGTTCGGCGACGAACGCGGCGGTCATGCGGGCGAGTTCGTCGTCGACGCGGCCGGTCCAGGCGGCGACGGCGTCCAACGGCACGCCGACGAACAGGCACTTGAGCACGCCGTGCCGCCAGCCGTCCGCGCCGAGGTGGCGGTCGGCGTACCGGCCCATGGCGGCCGCCACCAGCCGTGGGTCGTTGCTGCGCAGCCCGTCCTCGACGAGCCCGAGGAGCCCCAGGGTGTCCAGGACGTCGTCGAGGGCGCGCAGCACGCCACGTTTCTCGTCGGCGTCGCCGTCCTCGTACAACTCCGTTAGCATCATGGCCAGTTCGGCGTGCGAGAGGCGGCTGGAGGCGGCGACAGCGGCCACCAGGGCGGCCCGGGCCCGGTCCTCGATCCGGGGCACGCGCAACCCGTCGGGGTCTCCCGGGTCGGTCGGTCCCCGGCCGACGAGGCGCCCCACGGCGGGGAAGAGCGCCGGGAGCCGGGTCGGGTCGCCGGCCACCTCCGTCGCCAGTCTGAAGAATCGTTCATCCAGCTGCTCATCGCTCACCGGGCCACCGCCTCCGCCTTGCGGAGCGCCTCCAGCGCGCGGGCGGCGACGGTCGGCGCGGCGTGCGCGTGCCGGGGCAGCTCGACGGCGACGAGCCCCCGGTAGTCGATCTCGCGCAGGGCGCCGAGCGCGGCCGGCAGGTCGATCTCGCCTTCGCCGAACTCCAGGTGCTCGTGGGTGCCGCGCCGCATGTCGTCGGCCTGCACGTTGGCGAGCAGCGGCCCGACACCGCGCACGCAGTCGGCCGTGGACGCGTTCTCGTTGCACACGGTGTGCCCGAGGTCGATGGTCACCCGCAGCGCCGGCGGGTCGCCGAGCCGGCGGCGCAGCTCGGCGACGCCGCCGAGCGTGTCGACGAACATGCCGGGCTCCGGCTCGAACGCGCAGACCACGCCGTGCCGCTCGGCCGCCTCCAGGACCTCGGCCGTGCCGGCGGTGAGGCGCCGCCAGCCCTCCTCGGCCGAGGTGCCGGCGGGCAGCGTCCCCGACCAGAACGAGACGGCGTCGGCGCCGAGGTCGGCGGCGACCCGCACGGCCAGGCCGAGGTAGTCGACGCGCCGGTCGCGTCCCCCGGCGGAAACGAGGGTGGGCTCGTGCTTGTGCCAGGGGTCGAGGACGTAGCGCGCCCCGGTCTCGACGACGACGCCGAGCCCGAGTTGGTCCAGGCGCCGCGCCAACGCGGCGGTACGGGCGGCGAGATCGGGGGCGAACGGGTCAAGGTGCGGGTGGTCGAGGGTCAGCGCGACGCCGTCGTAGCCGAGGCCGGCGATGACGGTCAGGGCCTCGTCGAGCCGGTGGTTGGCGAAACCGTTGGTGCCGTAGCCGAAGCGGAGGGCGGTCATGTCGGGGACACCTTTCGCGAGGCGAGACGAGCGAGCGGACCGAGCGCCGACAGGGCGGCGGCGACGACCGGCGCCCCGGCGCCGGCGACCAGCGCGGACTGCAGTCCGATGCCGCCCCGCACGCCGGCGCCGGTGGCGCCCCGCGCGGCGCGGGCATCCCCCGCCGCCCGCAGGACGGCGACCTGCGCCCGCCCAACGGACCTGGCGTACCCGGCCGCCGCCAGGACGCCGCCCACGGCGGCAGCGAGGTGGCCTGCGGTGAGGACTGCGGCCGGCATGGCCGGGTCGGGGAGCTCGGCCACCTGGCCGGCCGAGCCGCCCGCGGCGGCGGACGGGCCCGGCGCGCCGGCGCGCGGCGGCGGTGCGCCCGGCCTCCGGCTGTGGGCCGGCACGGCGCGGTCCCGGCGAAGCGGGGTCAGCCCTGCGGCCACGGCGGCGCCGCCCGCTCGGCCGGTGGCCGAGCGGACGCCGGACGTGGCCGGGCCCTCTCCCGCGCCGCGCGCCGCCACGGCAGCCGGCCTCCGGCCAGGGAGGCCGGCCGGCACGGCGGCGATCCGGCGCAGCCAGGCCGGGCCTGTGGCCGGCCGAACGGCGGCCGTGGCCAGGCCGTCCGCCGACGCGGCGGGCGAGCGCGGCGCCCCCGCGCCGCTGAGATCGACGGCCGTCCTGCCATGGGCCGGCACGGCACGGCCCCGGCGAGGCCGGGCCGGTACGCCGGCTTCCTCGGCACCGGTGGTCGCGAGCGCCTCGGCCCACCGGCCGGAGGCCGCGCCGCGCGCGGCGAGCCGGCGGCCGACCGGACCGAGGCCGTCGGCCGCTTGGCCGGAGGCCGGGCCGCGCGCCGCGTGGGCCGCGGCCGCGGCGGCCGTTCCGGCCGTTCCGGCCGTTCCGGCCACACGCCGGCCGCCGCGGCCGGTGGGCACGGGGCCCTCGGCCGTCCGGCCGGCGGCCAAGCCGCGCGCCGCGCTCGCCGCGGCCAGCGCGGCCGCCGTGGCCGTGCCCGCCAGAGCGGCCAACGCCGCGCCGCGAGGCGCCCCGTGGACCTCGCCGCGGCTCAGGGTGGTCACGCCGGCGGTGTGGGTGGCCATGGCGAGCGCGGGGACGGCCGCCGCCGAGGCGTGGCCGCCGGCGCCGAGCAGGACGTCGAGGCCGCGGGCGGCGGCCATGAACGCCGGTCCTGCGGCGGTGCGTTGGGCCCACAGGTCGTAGGCCCACACGGTCGCGGCGAGCGGCACCGCGATCCGCAGGGCGCGGCGGCCGCCGGCCACCGCGGCCAAGCCGAGGCCCGCGCCGGTCAGCGCCGTGGCGAGGCCGAGCGCCTCGAAGGCGTCGACGCGGCCGGACGGTATCGGCCGTTCGGGACGCTCCCGCGCGTCCAGGTCGCAGTCGGCGAAGTCGTTGAGCGCCATGCCGGCGAGGTAGAGGCAGACGGACGCGGCCGGCGCCGCCCAGCTACGGCGGCCGTAGGGCCAGCCGGCCGCCGCCGCGCCGGCCAGGCTGTCGCCCGGCGCGGTCAACGCGGCCGGCAGCCGGACGAGTTCGGCCGCGTCGCGAGCCCTCACGCCCGCTCCCCGAGCGCCGCGCACCACTCGGTGAGGGCGCGCCACTGGGTGCCGAGGTCGTGTGTCACGCCGTCGCCCGCCGGGTCCTTGAAGAAGAAGCCGAGCGCGGCCAGCGGCCCGGTCTCGCCGGCCTCGGCGGCGCGCGCCGTGAGCCGCACCAGGTCGAGCACCAGCGGCGCGGCCAGCGCCGAGTCGCAGCCGCTCCAGGTGAACTGCAGCGACATGCGGGTGCCGAGGAAGCCCTCGAAGGAGACGTGGTCCCAGGCGGTCTTCCAGTCGCCGAGGTCGGCGACGTAGTCGATGTGCATCGGCCCGTCGACCGGCCGGCCGAGGATGGCCTCCAGGCCCTGTCCCTTGGTGCGCAGCTTGCTCTCGGCCGCCGCCGGGTCGGCGAGGGTGCGGCCGTCGCCGCCGCCGAGGAGGTTGACGGAGGTCCAGGAGCGTACGGTCAGGGCGCGGCTGGCGAACATCGGGGCCAGCGCGGACTTCAGCAGGGTCTCGCCGGTCTTGCCGTCCGAGCCGGCCCACGGCAGGCCCTCGCGGGCGGCGAGTTGGACGAGCGCGGCCGGGCGCGGGCCAGGGCTTGGGGTGAAGGCGACGACGGGGCAGCCGGCCCGGTAGGCGGCGTAGGCGTAGAGCGAGCTGGCCGGCAGCGGCGACTCGCCCGCGTCCAGGGCACGTTCCAACTCGTCGAGGTCGCGCAGCGCCGCGGTGTCGGGGGCGGGCGGCTCGGTGCTCGACACGTCGACGACGACCACCCGGTCGAGGCCGTGCCGGTCCCGGAACGCGGTGATGTCGTCGCGTATGCGGCGCGCGGCGGCCCGCTGGGTCTCCCCGCCGGGACCCGCGCCGGGGCGTATCCGGCCGTCGGCCTCGGCGAGTTCGGCGCTGAGCGCGCGGGCGAGCTGGGCGGGGAACACGCCGCCGGCGGCCAGTTCCTCGGCCCGCTTGGGCAGCGAGCCGTGTCCCAACTCGTGTCCGCCGGTGATGAGTTCGGCGAGCGCCGGCGGTCGGGCCGCAGCCACCTCCGGGAGTTCGGCCACGCAGCCGTCGGGCGAGCCGAGGCCGGCGCGCAGCGCGAGGGCGCCGACCGTGGCGGTGGTGGCGACCGAGCCCCTGGCGCCGACGAACCAGGCACCGATGCGGGGAGCGGGAGAGGGAGGGGACAGCGCGGACATGTGCGGACCTCCTGGTCGGTGTTTCCATGGGATTGCCCCGGCCGGGCCCCGGTGTCACCCGGGGCCCGGCCGGGGCTCACCCGGTCCCGGTCACTGCACCGGGACGAGGGTCACCTCGGCGATGCCGGTGAGCGGGGGCAGCCCGTTCACGCCGGGGTCGGTGTAGCTCGCCGTGAACACGCCCCGCAGATCGTCATGTTCCGGGTCGTGCGAGTCGTCGAGGGCGGTCGTGATCGAGCCGACGCAGCCCCGGGCGGTGGTGAGCGGGTGCCCGTGCGTGTCGTGCCCCAAGGTGTAGGTCACGGAGACCCGCGAGCAGTCGAACGGCTGGTCGTCGGTGACGGTCACCTCGTAGGCGATCGTGTCACCGAAGGAGAACTCCTCGCCGCCGACCGGGGTGACGAAGGAGACCCGCGGCACCTCGTTGCCGATGACGATCTCCACCTCGGCGTTGGCGGCGCGGCCGGTGCGGTCGGTCACCCGGAGGGAGGCGAGGTAGGCGCCGTCCTCGGTGTAGGTGAAGGCCGGGTTGGCCTCCCGGGAGTCGATCCGGCCGTCGGAGTCGAAGTCCCAGGCGTAGCGCAGCCGGTCGCCGTCCGCGTCCGCGGTGCCCTCGCTGGAGAAGTTCACCGTCAGTGGCGCGTGTCCGCTGGTGACGTCGGCAGAGGCGCGCGGCACCGGGGTGTGGTTGCCGCCGCGGCCTATGTAGTCGATGCGGGCGAGCTGGGCCTCCGGGTTCTCGGCGAAGAAGCCCTTGCCGTACTCGAGCACGTAGAGCGCTCCGTCGGGGCCGAACTCCATGTCGATCAGCGAGGAGAAGTCCAGTTCGGCGAGGACCTCGTCGATGCCGGTGAGGTTGTTGCGGCGGTCGACCTCGAACCCCCAGACCCGGTCACGGGCGAACTCGTAGAACAGTGGGTGCCCCTCGTACTCCCGGGGCCAGGCGCGGTCGCCGTGCCGGATGGCGGTCCACCAGTCGTACTCGTAGGCGGGGCCGGCCATCGGCGCGATGCCGCCGGTGCCGAGTTCGGGGAAGTTCTCCGACTCGCCGTAGCCGTACCACATCTGCGGCTGGGCGACGGGCGGCAGCTCGCGCTGCCCGGTGTTGTGCGGCGACTCGTTCACCGGGGCCGCGCAGTCGAACGGCTCGCCCGAGGCGTTCGTGGCGAAGTCGTAGTCGACGTACGGCATGCTCGGGGTCACGCAGTACGGCCAGCCGTGGTTGCCGGCCTGGGTGGCGGCGAACCACTTGCCGGTGCCGGCCGGGCCGCGCCCCGGGTCGTCCTCGCGCGCGTCGGGCGAGTAGTCCGCGACGTAGAGCGCGTCCGTCTCCGGGTCGATCTCGATCCGGAACGGGTTCCGCAGGCCCATCAGGTAGATCTCGGGCCGGGCGCCCTCCGTGCCCGGCCGGAAGAGGTTGCCGCGCGGGACGGAGTAGGAGCCGTCCCGGTTGACCCTGATGCGCAGCACCTTGCCGCGCAGGTCGTTGGTGTTGGCGGAGGTGCGCTGCGCGTCGTAGGCGGGGTTGCGGTCGGCGCGTTCGTCGATCGGGGTGTAGCCCCCCGAGGAGAAGGGGTTGGAGTCGTCGCCGGTGGACAGGTAGAGGTTGCCGTCACTGTCGAAGACGATGTCGCCGCCGACGTGGCAGCAGATGCCCCGGGTGGCGGGGACCTCGATGATCCGCTGCTCGGTCGACAGGTCGAGGGTGTCGCCGCGCAGCTGGAAGCGGGAGAGCTGGGTGTAACCCTCAAACGGCTCGAAGTCCTCGGGGGTGCCGGTCAGGGGCGCGTCGCCCTCGTTGACGTCCGGGGTGGCCGGGTCGTCGACGGGGGTGTCGAGCGGCGGGGCGTAGTACAGGTAGACCCAGCTGTTGCCGCGGCCGTTGAAGCCGGGGTCGACGGCGATGCTCTGCAGGCCCTCCTCGTCGTGCTTATACACGTCGAGCTCGGCGGCGAGCGTGTTGAGGCCGGTGTCGGGGTCGTTGATCCACACCTGGCCGTCGCGGGTGGTGTGCATCGCGCGGCCGTCGGGGAGGACGGCGAGGTCGATGGGCTCACCCGGCGTGTCGTTGAGGGTGACCTTCTGGAACTCGGCGGTCTCGGGCGCGTCGGGGCTCGGCTCGTGCCCCTCGTGGGCGTTGGCGGCAGCGGGTACGCTCAGCAGCGCGGCCGCCATCATCGCCGCGAGGGCTGGAACGGATTTTCTTCGCATTGCTTCCTCTTCGTGCGCGTATGGCCGGCGGTTCGTTCGCCCCTGCCGTTCGGTGCCAGCGACACGGCGGGGCCGGGCCTGGTGGCGGCCGGTCGGCCGCCACCAGGAGCGAGAGGGGTGGCGAAGGGCTTTGGCCTTACGCGCCGAGGTAGTCGTAGCCGACCTCGGCCGACTGGAGCGGGGTGACGTCGGGGGTGTCGTTCTCGACGATGTACTCGTCGACCCGGTGGGCACGGAAGATCCGCGGGAAGTCGATGACGCCGGTGCCGAGGTCGACCATGTCGCCGTTGACGCCGCTGCGGTCCTTGACGTGGAACTGGATGACCCGCTGCGGGGCGCGGCGGATGACGTCGAGGGAGAAGCGCTCCAGATCGCGCTCGCCGAGCTGGAAGGCGGCCGTCGCGGTCCAGTAGAGGTCTATCTCCAGGTGGACGTAGCGCGGGTCGAGTTCGCGGGTGAGGATGTCCCACGGGGTGCGGCCGCGCCCCAGGTCGATGGTGAACTCGTGGGCGTGGTTGTGGTAGCCGTAGCGCAGTCCGAGCCGGCGGGCGGCGCGGGCCTCGACGTTCATCCGCTCGGCCCAGGCGTACCAGTCCTCGGCGTTGGCCGAGTTGAGGTAGGGCACGTTCATGTACTTCTGGCCCAAAATGAGGGCGTTCTGCAGCTTGGTGCGCAGCGCGGCGTCGTCCGCGCTGATGCCCTCGTGGCTCGAGGTGGTGCGGATGCCGAGGCTGTCGTGGAAGCGGCGCAGCTCGGTGGCGGTGCGGCCGTAGTAGCCGGCCTGCTCGACCTTGCGGTAGCCGATCCGGGCGAGCGAGCGCAGGGTGGCGTCGTAGCCGGCCGTGCCGCCCAGGTCCGAGCGGAGGGTGTAGAGCTGGACGCTGATCTTGTCGCGGGGCACCAGCGAGCGGCCGGGCCCGTGGCCGCCGCCGTGCGCCGCGGCGGTCGGGGCGGCGGCGAAGGCCGCGCCGGCGCCGAGGGCGCCGAGGGCGGCTCCGCGCAGCAGCGTGCGGCGGCCCAGGCCCCGGGCGGCGAGTGACTCGGTGAGGGATCTGTCTCCGTCGTATCCGTAACACATGACGGCTCCTGTGGTTCTGGGGGGTGGTCCGCGGGGAAGTGGTGTGTCACGTGG
>NZ_SMKC01000190.1 GCF_004348315.1 Streptomyces sp. 8K308
GGACGGGGGCGGGGTGGTGGTCGTGGTCACTGGGTGACGTCCTGGGCTTCCAGCTCGGCGGTGATTGCCTCGTTGATGCTGGTCACGGCCTCGCCTACGTCGTTGCCGCAGTCGGAGAGCAGGATGTTGAGGCCCTCGGCGACGGCCTGCTTGACGGGGGTGAAGTCGATGGCGGAGGGGAAGGTCCGCACGTCGGTGTCGTACTGCTCCTGAACGAGGTTCCAGCGCTCGTCGTCGCGCAGCTCGCCGGCGTCGAGGTCGGTGTTGACCGGGAGACGGACGACGGGCTGGCTGTTGTCGGTGGTGTCGACGGCCATCGCGATCCGCTGGGCGTCGGCGGAGATGAGGTACTCGGCCAGGCGCTGCTGCTCCTCGGTCATGTCGGAGCCGGCGGCCAGGTAGACGTTCTCGCCCTCGGCGAGGGTGGCGGTGCCGCCCGGGCCGGCCGGGGTGGGGATGACCTCGAAGAGGTCGCTGCCGAGCTGCTCGTCGTAGCTGGCGAAGTTGTAGGGGCCGGTGACGTAGATGCCGGCGCGGCCCTCGACGAACTGGGTGGAGTCCGCGGTCGTGGCGGTGAGCGCCCCCGGCTGGACGTGCCCGGTGGTGCAGAACTGTTCCTGGATCCAGGAGACGGCCTCACGGGTGCCGGACGAGTCGAAGGCGGCCTCGTAGGTGCCGTCGCCCGTCGAGGTGACGAAGTCGCCGCCGCCCTGCCAGATGTAGGAGGAGGCCCACCAGGCGAGGTAGCCGCGCTCGGTGCTGCCAGGGACGACCATGCCGTACGTGTCGTCGTCGCCGTTGCCGTCGGGGTCCTCGGTGGCGAACGCGTCGGCCAGCGCCGAGATGTCGTCCCAGGTCTCGGGCACCGGCAGACCGAGCTGCTCCCGCCAGTCCTTGCGGACGAAGGTGACGAAAGCCTGCCGCGAGAAGGGTATGCCGTAGTGCTCGCCGTCCAGGCCCACGGTCACGTCCCAGTTGGCGTCCGAGACGAGGTCGTGGCCGGAGATGGACTCCGGGTCGACGGGGACGACCCAGCCCTGCGAGACGTAGGTGCCGAGGGCGGCGCTGTCGTTGATGAAGACGTCGGGGAGGTCTCGGGCGGCGGCCCGGCTCTGGATCTGCGTGTCGAACTCCTGCACGGCCTGGTAGTCGACCTGGATTCCGGTCTCCTCGGTGAACGCCTCGAAGACCCGCTCGTAGGTGGCGGCTGCCTCGGGGCCGCTGCGCGTCCAGACCTCGAGGGTGCCGCCGCCGTCCGCGCTGTCCGAATCCGATCCAGATCCGCAACCAGTCAGGCCAGCGAGCAGGGCGCTGGAAGCGAGCAGGATCGTGGTCGTTCGTGCGGTGGAAGGTCGTCTCATGGCCCCACTCCGTTCCCGGCGTTCATCATCATGAACACGCTTCACATGCGTGAAACGGTGGAGGCACAGTAAGAAGGGTCCCGCCGCAGGTCAACCCCCTGGTCTCGGGTAACCGCGAGGCAACGGATGGATATCGATCCCGGTCCGCATGGTGTGCGGTGTGCCGTCGAGCGGCGGTGGCCGAAAATCCCGTGTCGAACAGGCGAGTTCAGGACAGGGGGGCGCGTCCCGTGAGTGTCCTGCTCCCTGGTGGTTCGGTTGCGTCACCCGATTTTCCGTGAAGCATACCTTTGTGTCCCTTGTTCGGGTTGCTCGGTTATGGGGGCGAGACGCGTGCGCGTGGTTCCGGTCAGCGGCCGGCGCCGCGGCGGCGTGAGATCGCGACGCCGAGGAGACAGACCGTGCCGCCGGTGAGGGCGAGGGCGGTGGGGGACTCGCCGAGGACGAGCCAGGAGAGCAGGACGGAGACCGCGGGCACCGCGTAGGTGCTGGCGGCGAGGCGGCCGGCGTCGGTGCGGCGCAGCGCGAAGGACCAGACCCAGAAGCCGATCGCGGTCGGGAAGAGGCCGAGGTAGACGCCGGAGGCCACGGCGCTCCCCGGAGCGGCCGCCAGCTCGTCGAGGAGCCGCGGGGCCCACGGCAGGAGGACCGCCGTGCCGGCGAGGCAGCCGAGCCAGATCGCGGTGAGCGGGTCGACGTGTTCGAGCGCCGGCTTCTGCAGCAGGACGCCCCCGGCGTACAGCGCGGCGGCGAGCAGGCAGAGCAGCACGCCGACGCCGTCGCGTTGGCCGTCGCCGGTGCCCGCCGTGATGATCGCGACACCGGAGAGCGAGACCAGGCCGCCGAGCACGAGTGGCCGCGAGAGACGCTCGCGCAGCGTGGCGGCGGCGCCCACGGCGACCAGCAGCGGGGCCAGGTTGACCAGCAGCGCCGAGGTGCCGGCGTCCACGTGCCGCTCGGCGGCGTTGAGCGCGACCGTGTAGGCGGCGAGCCACAGCACGCCGTAGCCGCCGATCAGCAGCAGCGGGCCGCGCGACCAGCGTTGGCGGCGCAGCGCCCGCCGGCCGCGGACGGCCACCGCCAGCGTCAGCGCGACGGCGGCGACCGCGAGGCGCAGCAGCGCGAGCGGCGCCGGGGAGATCGTCGACGTGACGTCGCGGATGACGACGAACGCCGAGGCCCACAGCACGACGGCCACCAGGGCGGCGGCCGCGCTCGGCAGGTCGACGGTGGTGGCGGGAGTGGTGGTGGGAGCGGCGGAAGCGGCGGGAGATTCGGTGGTCACCCGGCCATCGTCAGCGCGCGGACAGGACAGTACAAGCGAATGATGCGGAGCGAATGTTAAGCCTCGCTGTACGATGACCGGCATGCTTGACCTTCCTCGGCTCCGTCTGCTCCGCACCGTCGTCGCGACCGGCTCGGTGCGCGCCACCGCGGCCGCGCTCGGGTACACCCCATCGGCCGTCAGCCAGCAGCTCGCGGCCCTGCAGCGAGGGACCGGGCTGCGCCTCGTGGAGCGGGTCGGGCGTGGCATCGAGCCGACGGCGGCCGGGCGCGCCCTGGCGGCCGAGTCGGAGCGTCTTTTCGAGGAGTTGGGCCGCCTCGAGTGCCTGGTGGACGACCTGCGCGCCGGTCGGGTCGGCAGCCTGTCCATCGGCTATGTGGCCTCGGTGAGCGCAACCTGGCTGCCGCCGGTCGTCGAGGCCCTGCGCGCCGAGTTCCCCGACGTGCGGCTGGAACTGCGGATGGCCGAGCTGGCCGAGGCGCGGCACGACATCGACGTGTTCGTCGAGGACGTGGCCGCCCCGCCGCCCGCCGGCACGGTCGTCAGCCGGCTCACCTCCGACCCCTACGTGCTGGTCGTGCGCGCCGACGACCCGCTTGCCGCGCGCCCCGAGGTGCCGCTGGCCGACCTCGCCGAGCGGCCCTGGATCGACAACGAGCACCGCGACGGCCCCTGCCGGCGGGTGCTGCTCGACGCCTGCGCGCGGGCGGGCTTCGCGCCCCGCTTCCAGGTGTGGACGCCGGACTACCGCACCGCGCTGCCCCTGGTCGCGACCGGCATCGGCGTCACCGTGATCCCGCGGCTCGCCGCCCGCGACCTGCCGGCCGGCCTGGTGGTCAGGCCGCTGGTCGCGCCGACCCCGGTCCGGCAGGTGGCCATCGCGATCGACGGCGCCGTCGCCGGCAACCAGGCCGCGCTGCGCGCCGTCGAGCTCTTCAGGGCCGTCGCGCGGGGGGAGCCCGCGCCGGCCGCGCGCGCCATCGGCGTGCGCGAGGGGCGCGTGCCTGCCGCGGTCACCCACTCCGATCGGTGACCGGGCTGTCGGCACGGGGAAAAGGCTGGTAGCGGCCGTGCGCGTGGTGGCCGCGACCCCTTCATCCCTCCCCGCGGATCGGAGTTCCCATGCCCGTCTACGACTGGCTCGCCAGCCTCTGGCGCACCTTCGTGCCGTACGCCGCCTCCTGGGCCGTGGTGCAGGCGGCGCGCGTCGGCGTCGAGTTGGACAACGCGACCGTGACCTCGGCGCTGACCGCCGCCGGCGGCACCGCCTACTACGGCGCCGTGCGGTTCGCCGAGCAACGCCTCGGCTCCCACTGGGGCTGGCTGCTCGGGCTTGCCAGGCCACCCTCCTACGAGCGGCCGGCCAAGGCGTGACCCGCCGGGTCTCCACCCAGGTCGGCGTCGTCGGGGCCGGCCCGGCCGGGCTGACGGCGGCCCTGCTCCTGCTGCGCGCCGGGATCGACGTCCGGCTGGTGGAGCGGGACCCCCGCGCCGTGGTCGAGCGGCGCGCGAGGGCCGGCCTGGTGGAGCACCGGGTGGCGGAGTTCCTGTGCCGGCAGGGCCTGGCCGGCGGGTTGCTCGCCGGCGGCACCCGGCACGGTTGGTGCGACATGGTGGTGGGCGGGGAGCGGATCCGGGTGGACTACGGCCGGCTCTCCGGCGGCTTCCGGCACTGGGTCTACCCGCAGCAGCGGCTGGTGCGCGACCTGGTCGGCGCCCTGTACGCGCTGGGGCGCCCGCCGCTGTTCGAGCAGCCGGCCCAGGGCGTCGTGGACCTCCAGGGACGCCCGCGCGTGCCCTGCCGGGACGTCGAGCTCGTCTGCGACGTCGTGCTGTGCTGCGACGGGCCGCACGGCGTCGGCGGTGCCGCCCTGTCGGCCGCCGACGCGGTCGGCTTCCGCTACCCCTACGACTGGCTGACGGCGTCGGTGCGGGTCGACCGGCCCGTGGCGGGCGTCGTCTACGCCGTCCACGCGGACGGCTTCGCCGGGTTGATGCCGCGCGCCGGCCACCAGGCCAGGCTCTACCTCCAGGTGCCACCGGGCACCGACGCCGCGCGGTGGCCGGCCGCGCTGGTGCGCCGGAGGTTCGCGGCCCGGATGGTGGGCGCGGCCGATCCGCCGACCGTCGAGGAGGTGGTCGAGGTCGGCGTGCTGCGCATGCGGGCCCTGGTCAGGCCGACGGTCGGGCGCGGCCGGCTGCTGCTGGCCGGGGACGCGGCCCACGTGCTGACGCCGAGCGGGGCCAAGGGCCTCAACCTCGCCGTCGCGGACGCGGCCGACGCGGCCCGCTCCCTGATCGGCTGGCTCCGGGACGGCGCCGCCCGCGACGAGGCCCTCGGCGGCTACGCGCGGCGCCGGGTCGCCGAGGCCTGGCGGGTGCAGGAGTTCTCCGACCGTCTGCTGAGCCTGCTGCACCTGCCGCCAGGCTCCCCGGCGGACGCCGCGTTCCACCTGTTGCTCAGGCGCGAGCGCGCTCGCGACCTCGCCGTTCCCGGCCCCGGCGCCGCGAGCTTCGCCCACTGGTACGCCGGCTCGGGCGAGGGCCCTGACCCCCGTGGCCCCGTCGCCGGGCCCAGGTGCGACGCCGGAGCGAAGGTTCACAAACAGAACTGATGCTTCACCAGCATGTCGCGACCGTGTCGAATCGCCGTGCGCCCTTGTCAATTCCTTTACCGCGGCGGACCATTCAAGAGATCGTCATGTCTGCGGCAGTCGACGTGGAATTGACATGGGCATGGCTCTTCTGCTGTGCGTGCGCACCACTGATCAGGAGGAACCTTGATGGCAGTGACGCGAACTCCCCGCCGCTCGCGGCTCGGCGGCACGGTGGCCACCGCCGCCCTGCTCGCCCTGGGGATCGGCGTGACCATCCCGGCCACGGCCCAGGCCGCCGAGCCGGTGGGCGTGATCAGCAACCTCGGCGCCGAGGGCACCATCGAGGACAGCTACATCGTCCTCCTCCAGGACGGCGGCATCGAAGCCGCCTCGGACAACGCCGAGGAGCTCGCCGAGAGACACGACGCCGAGGTGACCGACGTCTACCGGCACGCGCTCAACGGCTTCGCCGCCGAGATGAGCGAGCAGGACGCCCTGGAGCTGGCCGCCGAGCCCGGGGTCGAGGAGGTCGTGCAGAACCAGCGGTTCGAGCTGGCCGACACCCAGCCCAACCCGCCGTCCTGGGGCCTCGACCGGATCGACCAGGCCGACCTGCCGCTGGACGCCGGCTACACCTACCGGAACGAGGGCGCGGGCGTGACCGCGTACATCATCGACACCGGGGTGCGCCTCAGCCACCAGGAGTTCGAGGGCCGGGCCCGGTTCGGCTACGACTACTGGAACAACGGCGCCGTCGACGGCCACGGCCACGGCACCCATGTGGCCGGCACGGTCGCCGGCGCCACCTACGGCGTGGCCAAGGAAGCCGAGATCGTGGCCGTCCGGGTGCTCGACAACTCGGGCGGTGGCACCACCGCCAGCGTCGTCGGCGGCATCGACTGGGTCACGGGCGACGCGGAGGGACCGTCCGTCGCCAACATGAGCCTCGGCGGCGGCGTCGACACCGTGCTCGACCAGGCGGTCCGCAACTCCGTCGCCGCCGGCGTCACCTACACCGTCGCCGCCGGCAACAACTACGGCGTCGACGCGAGCACCCGCTCGCCGGCTCGGGTCTCCGAGGCCATCACCGTCGGCTCGAGCACCAGCGCCGACGCCAGGTCCGACTTCTCCAACGTCGGGTCCGTGGTGGACATCTTCGCCCCCGGCACCTCCATCGCCTCGGCCTGGAGCACCAGCGACTCGGCGTCCAACACCATCTCGGGCACCTCGATGGCCACCCCGCACGTCGCCGGCGCCGTCGCGCTCTACCTGGCGGACAACCCGGCCGCGACCCCGGCCGAGGTCTCGTCAGCGCTGCGGAACAACGCGGTGTGGAACCGGCTGTCCGGCGTCCCCGGCAACACCGTCAACGCGCTGCTGCACGTCGGCGACGAGGGCAGCGGCCCGCCCCCGCCGCCCTCGGGCCCGCGCTTCGGCAGCACCACCCAGGTCCCGATCACCGACTACACGACCTCGACCTCGACCATCGACGTCACCGGAGTCGGCACGCTGACCGGCGCCTTCCAGGTGGAGGTGCACATCGTGCACACCTACGTCGGCGACCTGACGGTGGACCTGATCCAGCCTGACGGCACGGTGCGCAACCTGCACAACCGCAGCGGCGGCAGCGCCGACAACCTCGACTCGACGTGGACCTTCAGCGGCTCGGGCGTCGCCGCTGACGGCACCTGGACGCTGCGGATCGCCGACGAGGCCGGCGCGGACGAGGGGCACCTGAGCTCCTGGGCCCTGCAGTTCTGACCCGCGGGAGGCCAGCGGCAGGGGCCCGCTCCGGCGACGGCACGGGCCCCTCACCCGCCGACCCGATCCGATCGGGCCGGCGTCAGGCGTCTGTCCTCGGTCTTCAGGCTTCAGGCGGACTCGGTTGGCTCCGCCGGCTCCCGGTAGATGTCGGGCTCCAGGTAGATCACCCGGGCGATCGGCACCGCCTCCCGGATCCTGGTCTCCGCGCCGTTGATCGCGTCGGTCACCTCGCCGACGTCGTCACCGCGCTGGACCGCGATCTTCGCGGCGACCAGCAGCTCGTCGGGGCCGAGGTGCAGGGTCCGCATGTGGATGACCCGGGTGACGGTGTCGTCGTCCACGATCGCCTCGCGGATCTTCTTCACCGACTCGGGCCCTGCCGCCTCGCCGAGCAGCAGCGACTTGGTCTCGGCGGCCAGCACCACCGCGATGATCACGAGCAGCACGCCGATGCACAGGGTGCCGACGCCGTCCCAGACGCCGTCGCCGGTGGCCAGCGAGAGCAGCACGCCGCCAAGCGCCAGCACGAGGCCGAGCAGCGCGCCCAGGTCCTCAAGCAGTACCACCGGCAGCTCCGGCGCCTTGGCGGTGCGGATGAACCGGCCCCAGGACTGCGTGCCGCGGACCTCGTTGGACTCCTTTATGGCGGTCCTGAACGAGAAGGTCTCGGCGATGATGGCGAACACCAGCACGCCCACCGGCCAGTACCAGTGGTCGAGCTCGTGCGGGTGCCTTATCTTCTCGAGGCCCTCGTAGAGCGCGAAGACGCCGCCGATCGAGAACAGCACGATCGAGACCAGGAACGCGTAGATGTAGCGCTCGCGGCCGTAGCCGAACGGGTGCTCCTCGCTCGCCGCCCGCTTGGCGCGCTTGCCGCCGAGCAGCAGCAGGGCCTGGTTGCCCGAGTCGGCGACCGAGTGCACGCCCTCTGCCAGCATGGATGACGAGCCGCTGAACGCGGCCGCCGTGAACTTGGCCACCGCGATGGCGAGGTTCGCCGTCAACGCGGCGACGATCGCCTTGGTTCCCCCTGACGCGCTCATGCTGGCTGATGGTCCCTTCCGTCATGGATTGGGTCGGCGCCGCCCGATGGCCGGCCGACCGTACAGGGCGCACATTCTTGCACCGAAGGCACCGTCGCCTCAGCGGTACCGGCCGGCTGCCGGCGGGGGACCGCCTCACGTGGCGCGCGAACCGCCGTCATCACTTCGGGTGAAACCTTGGCCGTCCCTTGCCGTTGGCGACGCTCTGTTGTCAAGCTGTTGCCGATTGTCAACGCGAGACGGGAGCACCCCTGGGAGGGGCCTGTGCCGTTCGGTGAGCAGCCCGCATATCTCCGCGTGGCGGACGACCTTCGCCAGCAGATCGTCGACGGCAGCCTGCCGCCACATACCAGGCTGCCCTCACAGGCCAGCATCCGCGCCACCTACGGGGTCTCCGACACGGTGGCGCTCGAGGCCAGGAAGGTGCTGATGGCCGAGGGGCTCGTGGAGGGCAGGTCGGGCTCCGGCACATACGTGCGGGAGCGGCCCGCGCCGCGCGTCGTCTCGCGCAGCGGCTACCGCACGTTGGGCGACTGCTCGTCGTTCCGTCAGGAGCAGACGGACGAGCGGGTGCGCGGCACCTGGGAGGGGCACAGCGAGCGGATCGAGGCGCCGCCGTCGGTGGCCGAGCGGCTGCGGATCGAGGCGGGGGAGCAGGTGATGTGCACGCACTACGTGTTCCGCACCGGCAGCGAGCCCGTGATGCTCTCCACCTCGTGGGAGCCGTTGCGCATCACCGGCCGCACCCCGGTGATGCTGCCGGAGCAGGGCCCGTTGGCGGGGCGCGGGGTGGTGGAGCGGATGGCGGCCATCGACGTGACGGTGGACAACGTGGCGGAGGAGGTCGGCGCCCGGCCCGCGATGGCCGCCGAGGCCCGGGTGCTCGGCGGCCTGCCCGGCCATCCCATGCTGGTGGTCTTCCGCACCTTCAGGGCCGGCAGCCTGCCGGTGGAGACGGCGGAGGTGGTGATCCCGGCCGACCGGTTCCGGGTCGGCTACCACCTGCCGGTCCGTTAGCCAGGCCCGGGCGGGACCTGGTCGTCTCGGCCGGCCCCCGACCAGCCGTCGGGCAGCGGGAGTTCGAACCAGACGGCGGGGCCGATCGGGCCGTGCCTGATGCCCCAGCGGCGGGCCTGGTGGGCGGCGAGCAGCTGTTCGCCGCCGTCCCGGTAGCCCGGCTCGGGGGTGCGCGCGGTCACCTCGACCATCAGGGACGCGCCGTACACCATCCGCACGGCCACCGAACGGCCCGTGCCGGCCATCGCCTCGCGGAGCAGCCGGTCGACGAGCCGCCCGGCGCGCTCGGCGAGACCGCCGAGCCCCCACTCCCGCAGCCGGTGGTCGACCGTCCCGCCGATCGCCGGCAGCATCGCCGGGTCGGCCGGGAAGGTCCAGGTGGCCACCCGGTCCTCGGGCAGGCTCCCGAGCCGCGCGGCGAGCAGCGCCAGGTCGTCCGACTCGCTGCTGCTGATCGCGGGCCGCATCTGCTCGATCACCGCGTCGCACACCCCGTCGAGGGCGGCCTCGGCGTCGGTGAGCTCCCCGACGAGACCGCACAGCAGCTCACAGAGCTCGTCGACCCTGGTGAGGATGTCGCCGTCCCTGGTCTCGAGCAGCCCGTCGGTGTAGAGCACCAGCACGGAGCCCTCCGGCACGTCGACGCACAGCTCCTCGAACGGCACGCCGTCCACGCCGAGCGGCGCCCCGGACGGCAGGTCGAGCGGTCTTGCCGTCCACCGGCCGCTGTCCGCGTCCCGGACGACCAGCACCGGCGGCAGGTGCCCGGCCTTGGCCAGCCGGCACTCCCGGCTCAGCGGGTCGTACTCGGCGTACAGGCAGGTGGCCATCAGCGGGTCGTCCAGGTGCGGCGCGATGTCCCGGCCCGCGTCGTTGAGCCGGGCCAACAGGTGGGCCGGGCTCAGGTCGAGCGCGGCAAGCGTGCGCACCGCCGTCCGCAGCCGGCCCATGGCCGCCGCGGCCTGCAGCCCGTGGCCCGTGGCGTCGCCGACGACGAACGCCACCCGGCCGCCGACCAGCGGGATCACGTCGAACCAGTCGCCGCCGATCTCGGTGCCCCGGCTGCCCGGCAGAT
The DNA here is from genome assembly GCF_004348315.1 of Streptomyces sp. 8K308. Lineage (GTDB taxonomy): Bacteria > Actinomycetota > Actinomycetes > Streptomycetales > Streptomycetaceae > Streptomyces. The sequence continues at coordinate 10,143 of NZ_SMKC01000190.1, forward strand.
AGCGGTGGGTGAACCGCACCCCCGGCTGCTCGGGCAGCGTCTGCGGCAGCAGGCTGCGCTGCAGGGTGAGCGCCGCGTCCCGCTCCCTGGCGTAGAGCCGGGCGTTGTCCAGGGTGATCCCGGCGCGGGCGGTGAGCTCCATGGCCAGCGCCAGGTCCTCGCCGTCGAAGGCCGGGCGGTGGCCGCTGCGGGTGATGACCAGCAGCCCGAGCACCGTGCCGCGGGCCCGCAGCGGCACGGTGATCAGCGAGTTGACGTCCAGTTCGCGCACCAGCTCCGCGACGACCTCGTCCTGCGAGGTGGCGGCCCTCAGCTCGGCCCTGGTCTGGGCGAGAAAGGGCACGCCCGTGTCGAGCACGGAGCGCAGGAAAGGGCCTGCCGGCTCGAACGCCTCCTCGCCCTGCCGCAGGACGCGCTCCAACTCGGGGTGCGGGGCGACGCTCGCGAGGCCGACCTGGAGCAGCGGCCCCCGCGCGCGGTCGTGGGCGGTCGGCGGCTCGCCGCCCGAGGCGACGACGGCCAGCAGCTCGACGCCCGCCAGGTCGGCGAAGCGGGGCACGATGGCGCCGGCCAGGGCCTCGCCGATCCGCCGCACGTCGAGCAGGTCGGCGATGGCGCCGCCGACGTCGTCGAGCAGGGCGAGCCGTTGCCTGGCTCGCTCGATCTTGGTCTGCGCGTCGCGGCGCTCCGTGATGTCCAGCACGATGTTGGTGACGCCCATCGGGCGCCCTGACCGGTCGGTGATCCGCCCGACGGAGAGCGAGCGCGCGCCGAGCCCGTCGGGGGAGGGGACCACCAGGTCGGTCACCGGCTGCCCGGTGCGCAGCACCTCGGCCTGGAGCCGATGGACCCGCTGGGCCATGCTCGGGGGCAGCACGTCGAGCGTGGTCCGGCCAAGCAGCTCGGCCTCGGAGAGCCCGGCCAGCCGGGACAGCGCGTCGTTGACCCGGGCGTAGCGCAGCTCGGTGTCGAAGACGCCGATGCCCAGCGGGGAGGCGGTGAACAGGCCGTCCAGGGTGGCGAGGTCCTGTTCGACGGCCTGGACGCGCTCGTTCTCGACCAGAATGGCGAGAACGAGCGGCGTGCCGTTCGGGTGGTCGAGCAGCTCGGCGCGACCGCTGAGCTCGACGGGGCGGCCGTCGCGGTGGCGCAGGGTGAGCCGGCCGGTCCAGCGGCGGTGGCGCAGCAGCGTGTCAAGCAGCTCATGGCCGGGGTCGGCGGGGCGGTCGGTGGGGATCAGGCCGGCCAGCAGGTGCCCGACGGCCTGAGTGGCGTCCCAACCGAGCATCGTCTCCGCCATCGGGCCCCAGAGCAGGACCCGGCCGTCGGCGTCCAGCAGCACCATGCCGACGCGCAGCGACTCACCAAGCGCGCCGGGGGCGTTCGGACTGCCGGGTTCTGTGCTCACGCTCTGCGCCCCCGTCGGGTGCTGGGCCGAATATCCCTTCCACCCGATTATGTCTGTGCTGTCAGAGGTGTGCGCGGGGCGCCAGCTCGACGCGCTCGACCAGATAGCGGGCGCTGCCGTCAGCGGGGCGTGCGCCGGAGCTCAGCCGGAGGCGCTGGATGAGGCGCTGCGCCTCGGCTCGCGTGGCACAGTGCCCTATGCGGTAGCGGCTGCCGTTCTCGTCCTGCCGGATCACCTGCCACGGCTGCAGGTTGGTCCCGTTCATTCATCACCCCCCATCTGCATATGCCAGACCATACGCCAGCACATCACCGCTCGAACAGAGATCAGGCCACCGGCCCCGACTCGCCGGTGTCGCGCCGCGCCAACGCGCTCCCCTCGGCCGCCAGGGCGTCCACCCGCCAGGCGATCGGCAGCGCCGTCGCCGGGTCGTTGTGGGCCACATCCCAGGAGCGCTCCAGCAGGTGAGCCGCCTGCGCGAGCCGGGTGCGCGCCGGAGTGCCCACCGACTCGCGGTGCGCCGTCAGATGGTCCTGGGCCGCGGCGAGCGTGGCGGCGGCCGTCAGCAGCGCCTGCTCGAACAGCGAACGAGCCCTGCGGTTGCGGTCCTCACGCTCCCGCCGCGACGCCAGCTCGCGCGCCAGCACGGCGTCGGCCCCGCCGAGCCGGCGCAGCGCGCCGAACGGGTCGCCCGCCACCAGCGCGCGCGCCTCGGCCAGCGCGGCCTCGGCCCGCGCCGACACCTCGCGCAGCGCGTGCTCACCCCCGGCCTCGGCCAGATCCGTCTCGGTCTCCAGGGCGGCCTGGACGAACACGGTCGCGGCCCGCTCCACCTCGTCCGCCCACCTGCTCACCCCGTCCACCAGCAGCCCGGCCCCCGCCAGCGGAGCCGCCGCGGCGGCGGGGCCTTCCGTGTCCAGCGCCTCGGCCCCCTGGGCCAACCGCGCCCTGGCAGTCGCCGGATGGCCGGCCACCGGCCCCACGGCGTCGGTCCCGAACCGTTCCGTCAGCCGCCGCAGCGCCTCATCGGCCGCCGCGATCCGGCCCGGCAGCTCGGCGACGCCGGCCCGCACCGCCGCCTCGTCCACCTCGGGCCGGGCCGCGGCCAACGCCTCCCCGGCCTGGCCGCAGCGCAGCTCGATCTCCTCGAGCAGCCGGCGGCGCTCCAGGTCGTTGCGGGCGAGCGCCGGCTCGTCGAGCCGGAAGCGGATCCGCAGCGCCTCCGCCGTTCGGGTGGCGGCCCGGCCAAGCGCGGGCGGCGGCGCGCCGGGCGCGTACGCGTACGCCTCGGCACGGGTGCGGACCGTGTCGTCGGTCTCGATCAGCAGCCCACGGGCCCGGCGGTCCAACTCGTCGAGCGGCGGGTCGTGCGACTGGGTGGGCGGCTCGGTCGATCGCCCCGACCAGCGCAGCGCCACCATCCGGTAGCGGCGGCGCAGCCCGTGCCGCGCCAGGTAGCCGACGACCACAAGGCCCGCGGCGACCAGCGCGATCGGCACCACGAGGGGGGCCGCGCCGCCGCTGTCCACCGCGGCCGGGTCCCGGGCCGCGGCGAGCGTGGCCGCGACGGCGACGGCGACCGTCAAGCGGGCTCCACGGCGCATCCGGCCCACCACCTCCCACCACGACCCTAAGC
>NZ_SMKC01000191.1 GCF_004348315.1 Streptomyces sp. 8K308
GGGGTGGTGGGGGCGGAGTGATAGTGCGGATGATCGTGCCGCCGTTGCCACCGTTTCCGCCGCGCCAACCGGCTGCGCCAGCGAGGCTGGTGCCCATGGATCCCGCAGTACTGCTTACTGAGCCCCAACCCACGTACCCGCGAGGGAGTTTGGGGGCGAGGCCGGGAGCGTAGCTCCGTTGATCCTTGTTGGGCAGCGCGCGCGGCGGGAGCCACGTGAGCGACCTCGAAGCACTGCTGGGAAGCAAGCTCAGGGCTCTACCCCAGGGGGTGAACCTCGAACCGAAGCGCAGTCCCGCCCCGAGGGCGCCCGCACCGGAAGGGTTCTTCGTCCACGTTGAAGGAGGGGCCGGATCAGGGTGTGGGTTGGTGAAGTGCCCCGTCGGGTCGGTGCCGTTGAGCGGGGAGCCCGCGGCGTACGCGTAGCGGTTGGGTTCGACGTTCCAGGTGTCGCGGGTGGCGAAGGCTCCGGTGCCTGGCTGGTACCAGCGGGCGGCCATGTTGACGTCGCCGGTGGCGGGGTCGGTCCAGCCGGACTGGTAGCCGAGGTTGGGGGAGGTGCCGTCGGAGGCAGTGACCTGGCCGAAGGGGTCGTAGGCGCGGGAGGCCGCGAGGGTGGTGCCGTTGTCGGTGAGGGTGGCGACGACGTCGGTGTGCTGGTCGGTCAGGACGGGGTCGCCGTCGGTGGTGAGGAGGGCGCCTTCGGGGGTGCGGCGGTAGAGGGAGGTGCCGTCGGAGACGAGGTTGTTGGAGCCGCCGTCGTAGGTGAAGGCGGTGTCGCCGTGGTGGGTGACGCGGTCGAGGGAGTCGTAGCGGTAGGTGGTGTCGCCGTCGGTGATGCGGCGTTCGAAGGCGTCGTGGGTGAGAGTGCGGTCGTCGACCGAGGCCAGGGTGCCGCGAGGGGTGTAGGTGTAAGCCGTGTCGCCGACCGAGGTGAGGCGGTTGCGTTCGTCGAAGGTGGCGGTCTCGTCGCCGGCGGCGACGCGGTTGCCGGCCAGGTCCCAGGCGTAGGCGGTGGTCTCCTCGCCGCTGGTCCAGGAGGTCAGGCGACCGGCGAGGTCGTAGCCGTAGGTCTGGAGGCCCGCGCCCGCCGTTCCGGTGGTCTCCTTCTCGGTCAGGCGATCGTCCAGATCGTAGGCGTAGCGCGTGCTGGCGACCTCGGCGCCGGTAGCCTCTCTGACCAGGCTGTCTCCGCTGAGCCGGCCCAGATCGTCGTAGGAGTAGGTGCGCCGAGCGTAGACCTGGAGCGGGGGCAGGCTGGCGGTACTCACAGTCGAGTTCGGCTGGGACGTGGGTGGGGGTGCCATGATCTTCTGGCTGGTGACACGGCCGTCAGCATCGTAGGAGTACTCGATGCCGGACCCGGTCGTGGGGTCGAGCCCGGTCCACCAGAGGCGTCCGTGAGGGTCGTAGTCGAACACGGTCCTGCCCGCCGCGTCGTCCCGTTCCGTCATGCGGCCGTCGCGGTCGTAGGCGTAGCGGGTGGTGCCGCTCGGGCCGTCCGCGGTGAGGAGTTGGCCGCGGTCGTTGTAGGTGTAGGTGTCGACCCCGGCGACCTCGTTGGTGGCCTGGCTGGTCATCCGGCCGGCGGCGTCGTAGGTGAACCGGCGGTCCATGGTGTCGGCTTCGGCGCCGGTGCCCGTTTCGAGGACGAGGCGACCGAGGTCGTCGTAGGTGCGGTCGCGGCGGACGCCGCCCGGGAGGAGTTCGGTGACGGGCTGGCCGGCGGCGTCGTAGATCGTCGTCCAGGTGCGGTCGGCCGGGTCCGGGTGAGCGTCGGTCGCCGGCTCGATGGTGGATTCGAGCTGGCCCCACGGCGTGTAGGTGTACTCGGTGGTGTTGCCCCGGGCGTCGGTCATCCGCGTGATGCTGCCGGCGGCGTCGTAGCCGAAGGCGACGGTCGCCGAGGTGTCGTCGTCGACGGGCTGGGTCTGCTCGGTGAGGCGGCCCAGAACGTCGTAGCGGTAGGTGCTCTCCGTGCCGCTGCCGGAGACGACCGCGACCTGGTTGCCGTCGGCGTCGTACTCGGCGCTGGTGGTGCGCAGCACGGTCTCGCCCCTGCCGTACTCGTCCGTGCGGACGACCTGTCCCAGGTGGTTGTAGGCGAGGTCGGTGCGGTAGCCGGCGCCGGTGGTGGTGCGGGCCTCGCGTCCGAAGGGGTCGCGGTCGATGTCGGTCCAGACGCCGGCCTGGAAGACGCCGGTCAGCTCGCCGGCCGGGTTGTAGCGGGCCTGCGCCAGCACGCCCTCGGCGGTGCGGGAGGCGGTCTGGTTGCCGGCGTCGTCCCAGGTGTAGGTCGAGGTCAGGTTCCGCAGGGTCGGGTGTCGTTCGACGACGGTGGAGGTGAGTTGGCGGCCCAGCAGGTCGTAGGTGGCCTCGGTGCGGGCGCCGGTGGGGTCGGTGGTGGACAGGAGCAGGCCGGTGGGGGTGTGGGTGAAGTGGGTCTCGGAGCCGGAGCCGGGAGTCTCTGCGAGTTCCACGTCCGGCGGGTCGAGCAGGAAGCGGGACGCGCCGGTGGCCTCGGTGCCCGGGTCGGGGTCGGTGCGGGTGGTGAGGTTGCCGAGCTGGTCGTAGGCGTAGCGGGTGGTGCGGCCCAGCGCGTCGGTGGTGGCGACGGGGCGGCCGAGCACGTCGTAGACGGTCTCCTCGGTGGCGGTGATGGGCTGGCCACCGGGAGGGGTGTACTCGGGGCGGGTGACGGCCGTGGGCTGGCCGAGGCGGTCGTGGGTGAGGCGGGTGATGGCACCGAGCGGATCGCGCTGCTCGGTGGCGTCACCGAAGGCGTTGTAGCCGGTGCGCGTTTCGGGGCGGGCACCGTCCACCTCGGGGGCGGTCTCGGCAACGGGGCGGCCGAGGGCGTCGTACGCGTAGTCGGTGGTGTGGCCGCGCGGGGTGGTGCTCGAGGTGAGCAGGCCGCGCTGGTCGTAGGTGTGGTGGCTGGCGCTCTGGCCGTTCGGGTCGGCGACGGTCTCGGAGAGCGGGTTGCCCGCCGGGTCGTAGGTGTAGGTGGTGGTCAGGAAGTCAGTCTCGGACGACCCGAGTTGGCGGACCTCAAGGGGACGGTCGGCGTCGTCGTAGGTGGTGACGGTGCGCCGGTTCAGGCCGTCCGGGTCGAGGACGGTGGTGGTGACCCGCCCGGTGGTGTCGACCTCGTACTCGGTGACGGTGGTGTCGTTGCCGGTGGCCTGCCTGATGAGGTTGCCGGCGCGGTCGTAGGTGTTGTCCTCCAGGACGATGTCCCGGGTGCCGGTCACGTCCTGGGCGGTGACGGTGGCGGTCAGGCCGTCGCCGTAGTAGCGGTAGGCGGTGACGGCGCCCATCGCGTCGGTGGCGGTGGCGAGGCGGCCGGCCGGGTCGTAGGCGTTGGACACCAGCGTCAGGTCACGGATCTCGCCGGTCGGGTCGCCGGTCCAGTCCTGGAGGACGGTGGTGGCGTGCTGGCCGCGCGGAGTGTACGTGTGGCGCAGCACGGTGCCGGCGGGGTCGGTCTCCTGGACGAGCCGGCCGAGGCCGTCGTAGAGGTAGTAGCTGGCGCCGCCCTCCGGGTCGATGACGCGGTCGACGCGGCCGTGTGCGTCGTAGCGCTGCTGGGTGGTGCGGTCCGGGTCGTCGCCGCCGAGGTCGGCGATCGTCTCGGCGAGGACTTTGCCGTCCGGGTCGTAGGCGCGCGTCACCTGGGCGGTGTGCTCCTCGCCGGTGACGGCGTTCTCGGTGGTGGCGCCGGTCTCGGTGGTGACCCGGGAGAGCGCGTCGTAGGTGAACGTCGTGGTGACGCCATCGGGTTGGGCGTCGGAGACCTCGGTCTCGGTCAGCTGGCGGCCGAGGCCGTCGTACGTGTACTCCAGGGCGAGCCCTGAGGGTTGGGTGGTGCGGGCCACGTCGCCGCTGGCGTAGTAGGCGTACCGGGTGGTGGCTCCGTCGGGTTGGACGTCGGTGGCCAGCAGCCCGGGCGGGGTGGTGCCGCCGCCGACGGCCGGCTCGGTGCCGGTGGTGTAGGTACGGCGGGTGGTGCGGCCGTCGGGGAGGCGGGTTGTCTCCGGGAGACCGAGGGCGGTGTAGGTCGTGGTGGTGCGGTAGGTGGCGTCGGCCGGTCCGGTCGAGCGGGCGTCGGCGGTGGCGACGGGCTTGTCGTTGCGCGGGTCCAGCGGGTTGCTCGCGTTGAGGTAGTGGTCGGCGTACGACGTCTGGCAGTCGCGCGGGCCTCGGCAGGTGGTCGTGGAGACGGTGTTGCCGCGCTCGTCGTGCCCGGTGATGGTGGCGTCGCCGTTGGGATCGGTGACGGTGTGCAGGAAGCCGCCGGTGTCGTAGGCGTAGGTGGTCGTTCCGTCCTCGGCGTCGGTGACGGAGGTGACGCGGTAGCCGCGCAGCGCGTCGTAGGTCGCCTCGGTGATGTCGCCGAGCGGGTTGGTCACGGTGACGGTGGCGCCGAGCGCGGAACTGGCGCGCTCCACGCGGGCGGCGTAGTGGTCGGCGACGTCCTCGGCGGTGAGGGCGTGCCGGTAGAGGGCGACCTCGTCCAGATAACCACCGGACAGGTGGTAGGTGCCTGCTGGTTGTCCCATCCACTGGCTGCTGCTGTATCCGCCACCGAGGTACGCGTATGGCCGGCTGGTGTCCGCGAAGGCGCCGGTCTTGGTGCCGATCGCCACGCCGTCCAGGTAGAGGGTCTGGGTGTTCCCGGATCCGGAGAGGACGACGTGGTGCCACTCCCCGTCGTTCACGGGGGCGCTGGAGGTGATGGGGGAAGGCCCACCGGCGTTGGGTATCCACCACTGCCCGCGCAGGCGGCCGTCGCCGTCGATCAGGAGCACGGGTTGCCAGTGCGCGGGGGTGCTGCCGAGCGGAGTGTCCTGGAAGGCCATCAGCACACCGCGTGTCGAGGTCGTGCTGAACCACAGTTCGGCCGAGATGTCGGTGGTACCGGCCAGGACGTCGCCGGGCGTACGGACCGCTCCGTCCGCCGTCGGGTAGATGGAAAAGCCGTCGCCGGCGCCAAAAAGGCTCTTCGCTCCCTGGATCGGGCTGCCCTCGACGGTGCCGGGGTGGCGGCCGGTCTCGTCGGCGACGACGCCACGGGGCAGCGAGGAACTGCTCTCGTCCAGCCGCCAGTACGCGGCCGGTCCGTCGCTCATGACGGCGGCGCGGTAGTCGTCGCCGGTGCCGGAGACCAGGGCGGTGGCCGCGCGGATGTTCTTGTCACCGCGGTCGTAGTAGCCGACGCCGCTGTCCGAGATCTGGGTGATCCAGGTCGAGTCGTAGAACGCGACCTCGGCGATCTGGCCGGTGAAGTTGCGGTAGCCGTCCGCCTGTCCGTCCCAGCTCGGCGAGGAGTATCCGCCGCCGAGGTAGGTGTACGCCAGCCGGCTTGCGTTGGTGCCACGGGTGTTGTGGGCCTGGTAGTCACCGTCGAGGAAGAGGGCTTGCCCGTCGGCGTTGCCGGTGAGCGCGACGTGGTGCCACTCGCCGTCGTCGACCCGTTCCCGTGAGCGCAGCGTGGTGGCGTCGCCCGGGTAACGGAGGCGGCCGCGCAGGTAGCCGTCCTGGTCGACCAGGAGCATGGGCCACCAGCCGGTGGGGGTGGTGCCCAGTGGCTGGTTCTGCATCGACACCAGGACACCGGAGTCGGTGGTGCGGAACCAGAGTTCGATGGTCTGGGCGGCGGTGTCGCCCCAGGCCTCGGTGGGGACCTCGACCGCGCTGTCGGCCTCGCCGGTGAAGTAGGGCGCGGTGGTGTCGCCGTCGGCGAACGGTCCAGGACCGCCCGGACGTACGCCGTCGAGGTAGGCACCGTTGGTCTCGTCGCCGAGCGCGCTGGCGGCGACGGCACCGGAGCGCTCGGTGAGCCGCCAGTAGCCGGTGGGGTTGCCGGTGCGGACCGTGTCGGCGTAGGTGCTCGATCCGTTGCTGAAGGTCGGCTGGGAGACCTGCCAGGTGCCGCCTTCGGCGTCGGTGTGTTCGGCGACACGGCCGGTGGCATCGTCGTAGGTGTTGGCGGCGTGCGTCCGCCCGGACGGCAGGGTCACCTCGGTGAGGCGGCCCGCCGGCTGGCGCAGGGCGTGGTGTTCGGCGATGGTCGCGGCGTCCAGGGCGCGGTGGTAGACGGCGACCTCGTCGAGGTCGCCGGTGAAGCGGCGGACGCCGCTGGCGATGCCGTCGAAGCCGGCGGAGGAGTAGCCGGCGCCGAGGTAGGTGTACGCCATGTCGAGGTGGTCGATGGCGCCGGTGAGGGTGCCGACGGCGCGGCCGTCGAGGTAGAGGGTCTGGGTGGTGCCCTCGGCGGTGAGGACGGCGTGGTGCCAGGCGCCGTCGGTGACGGTGGCGGAGCTCCTGATGGGGGTGATGTCGCCGCGGTCGCCGGTGAACAGGTAGCCGCTGAGCCTGCCGTTGGCGTCGACCGTCAGCGGCGGGGTCCAGGACTCGGGGCGGCCGTCCTCGAGCCGCTGGTTCTGGAAGCCCATGAGCACGCCCGGCTGGGTGGTGCGGAACCACAGCTCGACGGTGAGGAAGGTGGTGGTGCGCAGGGTGTCGTGCGGCAGGCGGACGAGCGTGTCGGTGCCGTCGAACGAGGCGGCGGTGTCGCTGGTGCCGGCCAGCGCGCCGGGGGCGCCGCCCGAGGTGTTGTCGTACTCGGCGTCGTTGAAGCCGGTGCGGGAGGGGGCGGAGCTGGCGGCGGTGGCGCCCTCGGCCTCGTTCAGTCGCCAGTAGGAGACGGGGCCGGCGTCCAGGACGGCGCTGCGGTAGAGGGAGCCGTCCTCGTAGGTGTAGCGGGTGCACTCGTCCGTCGTGCCGGGCGGGCAGACGCTGGTGAGCAGTCCTCCGGTGTAGCCGTAGTTCCAGGTGAGTCCCGGCTCACCTGGGGCAACGGCGTTGGTGGTGACGCTGGCGACCCGGTTGTCGCGCCAGGCGAAGGTGAGGGTGCGGCCGGAGAGGGCGTCGGTGACGGTGGCGAGCCGGCCGGAGGTGTGGGTGAGGCGCTGTTCCCGGCCGGCGCTGTCGGCGACCCTGGTGAGCTGGCCGCCGGCGTTGAAGGCGTGGGTGGCGCCGGTCGCGTCGCGCAGCACCCAGCCGCCGCCGGAGGCGGCGGTGAGGGTGAGGCTGCCGCCGGACGGTCCCGCGTAACTGCCGTTGGTGTTGCGGCCGAAGCGGACGCGGTTGCCCTCGGCGAGGGTGACGACGACGCTGCCGTCTGGTTCGGCGGTGGCCCGCATGTCCCAGCGGGTGGTCCAGCCGGGTCCGAAGGCGAGGTCGGCGCGCGGGTCGAGGGAGTTGTAGGTGCGGGTGACCGCGAGCGGCGGGCCGACGGTGGTGAGGGCCGCGTCGGTGGCGGAGGTGGCGTAGTTGCCGCTGACGGCGTTGAACTCACGGCCGTCTGAGCCGCCGAGATGACCGGTGACGGCGGGCTGCGGCACCCGGGTGGAGAACAGCGACGGGTTGGGGCGCAGCGAGCTGGCCTGCCCGTCGTAGGCGTAGGCGTACCAGGCGTAGGTCTTGTTCCATGACAGCCAGCCGCTGGGGACGGCCCACTGCTGGGTGTTGGTCCGGCTACCGGTGCGGCAGTTCCTGCGGGTGTTCTCGCCGTCGACCTCGCAGACCTCGAACGTGAACTGGAGGCGCTCGTTGGGGTAGTGGTCGCGGTCGGTGCCCTCGGCCCACAGGGTCGGCGTGAGGGTGTCGACCGTGGCACCGCTGCCGGGGGATGCGCCGGTGAGCTCGGGTGGGATGTTGACGGCCGCCAGCCGGACCCGCGCGCCGGGGATGCCCTGGCTGGTGAAGCGGGTGACGCCGTAGTCCGTCATCGTCCAGTCGACGGTGTACGTGCCGGGTGTCAGCGGCGCGATGCGGGCGTTGAGGGTGACGCTCTCGCCGGGCGAGACGGCCTCTGGCAGTTCGGTGTAGCGACGCAGCGAGGAGTCGGTGAGCTCGTCGCCGTTGGCGTCGTAGAGGTTGTAGCGCAGCTTGAACTGGCCGCCCGCGGGCCAGGTTTCCTGGCCCTGGTTGGTGACGGTGACGCGCTGCACGCCCTCGCTGACGGCGGTGACGGGCTGGGTGAGCTGACCGAGGCGGTATGTGGCGCCGTACTTGGTCCAGGTCACGTCGAGGCTGGGGGCGCCGTTGGGGTAGCGGGTGGAGCCGAACTGCTTCCAGCCGTAGGAGTCGGTCGTCGAGGCCCGGACGGCGAGGCCGTGGTTGGCGCGGCGGCCGTGGGTCCAGTCGTCGACGAGCTGCCGGCCGGCGGAGCCGAGCGGGATGGTCTCCCAGGCCGGCTCGCAGGCCCAGTTGGTCGTGCCGGCGGGCCGCCAGCCGTGCGCGAACCGGTCAGTGGCCAGCGCGGCGCCGACGTTCGGGCCCGGGTACCGGGCCAGGGTGGAGGCCGACCAGTTCTGGGTGATGGGGTGGATGGTGACCGGGCGGGCGTCGCAGGAGTACGACCACGAGTTGTAGAGCGCGAGGCGGGCGTCAAGCACCCAGGCGTTGCGCAGCGAGGACTGCACGCCGGAGAAGCGGAGGAACGAGGTGGCGGCGGAGTCGCCGCCGTCCGGGGTGCCGGCCTTCAGGATCGTGTCGGTGGAGAAGTTGATGTCGTAAGGGCGTTGCACGTAGGTGGAGGAGCTGGCCTCGACGCGGGTGACGGAGGGGTCGACGCGGACCGGGTAGACGCGCTCGGGGTCGCTCAGCCACTCCTGGTCCAGGGTGACGACGAGGACCTGCCGGCCGTTCTCGGTGGTCAGTTGGTAGCCGACGCCGCCGGTTATCGCGCCGTCGCCTGAGCGCTCGTCGACGGCCGAGTCCTCCATCCAGCCGGGCGGCATGTGGGCACGGACGGTGCCCTCGGCATCGGCGAACACGATGCCGCCGTGCTCGTCGAGCGCGGCGGTGAGGCCGTCGAGGTGGAGCGGGAAGCGCCACTCGGTGGGGGCGGCGGCGTCGCGGAGGACGATCGTCTCCTTGATCTCGGCGTTGCCGCCGAGGAACTCGACGTCGGATGAGGGCCGGATGTCGCGGTAGGTGACGAGCGGCCCCTCGACCTCGCCCGGGACGGCGCTCGCCTCGGCCAGGGCGTAGCCGACGGCGTGCTCCTCGTCCAGACGGAGCGTCATCAACGGGTCGTCGGTGGCCGTGGCGCCGAAGCTGACGCCGGCTTCGGTGGCCGCCGTCTCCCACGACTCGCCGCCGGCGGCGCGGACGAGGGAGGTGTCGATCGTCTGCCAGCCGCCGTCCAGGTCGGGGAAGTTGACCGGCTCGTTGTAGTAGCGGGTGGTGAAGGTGCCATCCGTGTTGAGGAACGTGCGGGAGTCCTCGGTGCGCTCCTCCGGGAGCTCGACGCTGGTCTCCTCGTCGAACCCGGTGAGCTCGGCCGGCGGCAGCGACTCGATCACCTCCGGGTCGCCGGACTCCAGCGGCGGCGCGGTGTCCCCCAGGTCGCCGCTCGTGTACTGGTCGTCCTCCAGCGGCAGTTGCCCCGGCGCCTCGCCCGGTTCGGCGCCGCTGCCGTCCCCCTCGGCGGTCGTGTCGGCGGCGTCGGCCTCGTGGGAGAGACCATCGGCGGAGCCCCACTCCTGGTCCGGCGCGTCACCGGCCTCGACGGCGGCCTCCGACGTGGCGGCCCAACGGCTGGCCGCCGCGGCCGTGCCGGGGTCGAGAGCGGTCAGAACCGCCATCAACAGGGCAGCGAGCAGCACGAGAAAGCGCGCGCGAAGCACGGTCCCCCCACGGATCGTCGACATGACGACCAAGAGATTCCATGATCTCTTCAGATTCACACAAGACCACTGTCAGGTCATCAACGTGCCTTCACGCCGACAAATCGGCAGCGATCATGACAACACGCCGAGAGGCGTGACCGGATCGTTACCCTGGTGATGGAACCGGGCACGTCTGAGGAGACGCACCGTCACGCGCTGTCGACTTCGCGGTGCGCAAGCTGATACGCGACACGTAGACGCCGGGCACGTCGACACCGGGCTGGGGTTCTCCGGCGCGGCGCGCCGCGTTCAGGCACCCGCCGTCGCCGACGATCCGGGGGAACGCCCTCGTCCAAACAGCGGAATGGCGCCCCTCACCCCCGCCAGCCGCAGGCTCCGGCCCTATCTCCCCTGCCCGGCGCCCGAGTTCACCACCTGCAGCGGCAGCAGCTTCTTGCCCGTCGGGCCGATCTGGATCTCCGTGCCCATCTGCGGGCAGACGCCGCAGTCGAAGCACGGGGTCCAGCGGCAGTCCTCGACCTCCGTTTCGTCGAGGGCGTCCTGCCAGTCCTCCCAGAGCCAGTCCTTGTCGAGGCCGGAGTCGAGGTGGTCCCAGGGGAGGACCTCCTCGTAGCCGCGTTCGCGGGTGGTGTACCAGGCGACGTCGACGCCGAAGGGGGCGAGGGCCGTGGCGGCGGAGCGCGTCCAGAGGTCGTAGGAGAAGAACTCGCGCCAGCCGTCGAAGCGGCCGCCGGCCTTGTAGACGGCACGGATGACGGCGCCGACGCGGCGGTCGCCGCGGGAGAGGAGGCCCTCGACGATGCCCGGCTTGCCGTCGTGGTAGCGGAAGCCGATGGAGCGGCCGTACCGCTTGTCGCCGCGGATGGCGTCGCGGAGCTTGGCGAGGCGGGCGTCGGTCTCCTCGGGGGAGAGCTGCGGGGCCCACTGGAAGGGGGTGTGCGGCTTGGGGACGAAGCCGCCGATGGACACGGTGCAGCGGATGTCGTTGGATCCCGAGACCTCGCGGCCCTTGGCGATGACCTTGGTCGCGAGCTCGGCGATCTGCAGGACGTCCTCGTCGGTCTCGGTCGGGAGGCCGCACATGAAGTAGAGCTTGACCTGCCGCCAGCCGTTGCCGTAGGCGGTGGCGACGGTGCGGATCAGGTCCTCCTCGGTGACCATCTTGTTGATCACCTTGCGGATCCGCTCGCTGCCGCCCTCGGGGGCGAAGGTGAGCCCCGACCGGCGGCCGTTGCGGGTGAGCTCGTTGGCCAGGTCGATGTTGAAGGCGTCGACCCGGGTGGAGGGGAGGGAGAGGCCGATCTTGTCGTCCGTGTAGCGGTCGGCGAGGCCCTTGGTGATGTCGGCGATCTCGCTGTGGTCGGCGGAGGAGAGGGAGAGGAGCCCGACCTCCTCGAAGCCGGTGGCCTCCAGGCCCCGCTCCACCATGTCGCCGATGCCGGTGATCGAGCGCTCCCGCACCGGGCGGGTGATCATGCCGGCCTGGCAGAAGCGGCAGCCGCGGGTGCAGCCGCGGAAGATCTCCACGGACATCCGCTCGTGCACGGTCTCGGCGAGCGGGACCAGCGGCTTCTTGGGGTACGGCCACTCGTCGAGGTCCATCACGGTGTGCTTGGACACCCGCCACGGGACGCCGGAACGGTTGGGGACGACGCGGGCGATCCGGCCGTCGGGCAGGTACTCGACGTCGTAGAAGGCGGGCACGTAGACGCCGCCGGTGCGGGCCAACCGGAACAGCAGCTCCTCGCGGCCGCCGGGCCGGCCCTCGGCCTTCCAGGCGCGGATGATCTCAGTCATGTCGAGGACGGCCTGCTCACCGTCGCCGATGACCGCGCAGTCGATGAACTCGGCGATCGGCTCGGGGTTGAACGCGGCGTGGCCGCCGGCCACCACCACCGGGTGGTCCTCGGTGCGCTCGGCCGCGGTCAGCGGGATGCCGGAGAGGTCGAGCGCGGTCAGCAGGTTGGTGTAGCCGAGCTCGGTCGAGAAGGAGACGCCGAACACGTCGAAGGCGCCGACGGGGCGGTGCGCGTCCACCGTGAACTGGGGGACGCCCTCCTTGCGCATCAGCTCCTCGAGGTCCGGCCAGACGCTGTAGGTGCGCTCCGCGAGCACGCCCTCGCGCTCGTTCAGCACCTCGTAGAGGATCATGACGCCCTGGTTGGGCAGCCCGACCTCGTAGGCGTCGGGATACATCAGCGCCCAGCGGACGTCGCACGAGTCCCAGTCCTTGACGGTGGAGTTGAGCTCACCGCCGACGTACTGGATCGGCTTCTGGACGTGCGGGAGGAGGGCCTCCAGGCGGGGGAAGACCGACTCGACTGGCATGGCTTCCGGCTTTCCAGGGACGTACGGGGGGACAGGACCCAGGCCCTGTCCGGCCGATCTTTCCGGGGCCGCGACGCCAGCCACGGCACCTCGCCGCGTTGTCGCATCGCGCGAATACGGCCACGTATGAGCTGCGATACTCCGCCTTGCGATGCACCGCATCTGACGCCGCGGCCTGATCCGAAAAGACCGACCGGACAGGACCTAGACCGTTCAGCCTACCGGGAGTTTCGCGGCCTCACGCGCCCGGTCGGCGGCCACGGCCGCCTCGCGCTCGTGGAGGACGCCGTAGCTGAACGACGGCTCGCCCGCCGCTTGGGCCTGGGCGGCGAGATCGCGCAGCGCGGCGCGGGCCACCACGCTGTCCTGGTGGTCGCCGAGGGCGCGCTGGAGGGCCCGGCACCGCTCGGCCTGGCGGCGGGCCGGCTTGCCGACGGCGGGGACGGCGGCCTCTGCGGCGTAGCGGGCGCGCTTGGCGGCCTTGCGGGCGGAGTGCAGCGCCGCGTCGCGCTCGGGTCCCGCGGGGGTGGCGTACGCGGTGCGCAGCCGGCGGGCCAGCCGGTCGCGGTCGCGGCGCATGGCCTTGGCCAGCACCCTGCGGGCCGGGCGCTCGGCGGCGTGCGGCCGCAGCGGCGGGGCGGTGAGCAGCCGGTCGAGGGCGTCGAGCAGGTCGAGGTGGCGCGGCGAGTCGAGCAGCCGTTCGAGCAGGGCGCGGGCGCCGGTGCGGCGCTCCCGGTCCCAGGCGGCAAGCCGCTCGGCGACGGGGCCGAGGCGCAGGTCGTCCGGAAGCTCGTCGAGCCGCCTGGTGAGCCGCTCGGTCAGCACCTCACGGTCGCGGTCGACGCCGAGCTCGGCGGCCAGGTGGCGCAGCTCGGCCTCCAGGTGGGCGGTGGCGTCCCGGTCGAGGACGGCGCGGGCGCCGCGCAGCAGGGAGCGCAGCCGCCGGCTGGCGACCCGCATGCGGTGGACCGCGTCGGGCTGCTGGCGGCGGACGGCGGGGTCGAGGGTGACGATGGCCTCGACCTGCTGGCGGGCGTAGTCGAGGACGTGGGCGGCGGCCGAGTCCACCGGCCAGCGCGGGACGGGCGGGGGC
>NZ_SMKC01000192.1 GCF_004348315.1 Streptomyces sp. 8K308
GCCCACCACCGCCCCCGCCGACGCCCGACTAGACGTGGTCGCGCCAGCTGTGGGTGGGCGCGTAGCCCAGCAGGCGGCGGGCCTTGGCCGTGGACATCAGCGACTCGTGGCGGCCGAGTTCGGCCCGGACCTCGACGTCGGGGAACTCGGCGGCGGCCAGCTCCGCCGACGGCGTGGACATCACCGTGTCGGGGCTGGCGATGACGAACACCTCCATGCCGGGGTTCGCGTACTCAAGGCCCCTGCGGACGGCCTGGGCGCCGTCCCTGGCGTCGATGTAGGACCACAGGTTCCAGCGGCGGATCCGCGGATCCGCGTCGAAGGAGGGGAAGTCGGCGTAGTCCGGCACCTCCATGACGTTGGAGAAGCGGAGGCCGACCATCTTCAACTCCGGGTCCCAGCGGCAGAGCTGGGTAGCCAGCTGCTCCTCGAGGTGTTTGGCGAGCGAGTAGTTGCTCTCCGGGCGGGCCGGGTACTCCTCGTCGATCGGGAGGTACGGCGGCGGGGTGTCGAAGGGCAGGCCGAGCACCGTCTCGCTCGACGCCCACACCACGTTGCGGATGCCGGCCAGCCGGGCGGCGGTGAAGACGTGGTAGGTGGACGCGATGTTGTTGCCGAAGACGGCCGTGTTCGGCACCAGACCGGGGGCCGGGATCGCCGCGAGGTGCGCGACCGCGTCGACGCGGTCGTAGCGGTCGTCCACGGCCGTGAGGGCCCCCACGACCTGGCCGTAGTCGGTGAGGTCGACCCGGACGAACGGGCACAGCGGCTCGGCCGGGGGCACGCGGTCGAGGTTGACCACCTCCCAGCCGTGGTCGAGCAGCTCCCTGACGACGGCGCGGCCGAGCTTGCCGCTCCCGCCGGTGACGGCGACGCGTGGCATGAGATCACGTACCTTCGTTCACGATCGGTGGCTCACCTGGTGCGAGTCGAGGGTCAGCCAATCACAGATGTTCGCCACGACGCCGAAACGGTGGCTTCACGGGAGGCCAGGGCGGCGCAACGTGGGGGTGCGACGATGACGACCGCGGTTGCCGCGGCCGCCGCTCCTCTCGTCATCCTTCGCGTCAGGAGCCCTCGTTGAGCAGAATTCCCGCACGCCTGCCCGCCCGCCTCACCACCGCCGTCGCGCTGGCCGCCGTCGGCGCCCTCACCGTGCCGTCCGGCGCCGCCACCGCCGGCGAGCGGCCGGTGGACGTCGCCGTCGAGTGGTACGACGTCACGGCGGACTCCGTCGCCGCCGCCGGCGCGTCCACACAGGTGACCAACAACCGCATTTGGGCCATCGGTTGGACGGCCGCCGCACGGGCGCTCCGCGTGGACGACCGGGCCGAGTTCCAGGAGGCGGCCCTGGCCGGGGCGGTGCACGAGGCGTTGAGCGCCCTCGTCCCCGCGCGCGCCGCCGAGTTGGACGCCGCGCTGGCGGAGACCCTGGACCGGGTGCCCGACGGCGCCGCCGAGGACGCCGGCCTCACGGCCGGCCGCGCCGAGGCCAGAGTGCTGTTGGCCGAGCGCGCGGGCGACGGCCTCGACCCGGCCTCGGTCAACGTGGCCTTCCCCGTGCCGGAGCCGGCGCCGGGCGTCTGGCAGCCGACCCCGCCGGCGCACGGCCCGGCGTTGCAGGCCGGCGCCCGGAACGCCAGGCCCTTCCTGCTGGCCAGCGGCGACCAGTACCGGCTCGCGCCGCCGCCCGCCGTCGACTCGGCACGCCACCGGGCCGACCTCGTCGAACTCGCGGCCTACGGCTCGATCGACAGCACGGTGCGCACCGAGCACCAGACGGAGACCGCCGCCTTTTGGTACGGCTCCTCGCTCACGCTCTACACCGAGCCGCTGCGCGTCGCGCTCAGCCGGTCAACCGAAGGCCTGGCGGAGCGGGCCGAGCTGGTGGCGCTGTCCCATGTGGCGCTGGTGGACACGGCGATCGCCACGTCCGACAGCAAGTACGCCCACCTCGCCTGGCGTCCGGTCACGGCGCTGCGCGCGGCGGGCGACGCCGACTGGACCCCGCTGCACGTCACGCCCTCGCACCCGGACTACCCGAGCGGCCACAACACCTACTCGGGCGCGGCCGAGGGCGTGCTCACCGCGCTGGTCGGGGCACGCACGGCCCCGTTCGAGCTGACCAGCCCGACCGCGCCGGGCGTCACCCGGACCTACACCACCTGGCGGCAGCTGTCCCTGGAGAACATCGACGCCCGGGTGTTCTCCGGCATCCACACCAGGACGGCGGACACCGCGGGCATCCGGCTCGGCAGGACGGTCGCCGCGCACACCCTGCGCAACGCCGAAGCGCTGTTCGACTGACGCACCCGCTGCCGCTCGCCGCCCGCCGGAGGCGAGCGGCAGCGCTCAGCCGTGCGTCCTGCGGCCCGCGAGCCAGGTGCCGAGCACCGGTATGCCGGCCAGCGCGTGCGCCGGCCGCGCCGCCGGGTCGGCGCCGAGCGCCACCAGGTCGGCGGCGGCGCCGACTCGGATCGTGCCGCTCTCGCCGTCCCGGAACGCCTGGTGAGCGCTGCCCGCCGTGTAGGCGTCGACGGCGCGCCGCAGGGTGAGGCGCTGCTCGGGGATCCAGCCGCCCGGCGGCCGGCGGGCGGCGTCCTCGCGGGTGACGGCGACGGCGAGGCCGGCCAGCGGGGCGTGGTCCGAGACCGGCCAGTCGCTGCCGAACGCGAGCCGCGCGCCCGCGCGGACCAGGCTGGCCAGCGGGTACTGGACACCGCCCCGGCCGTGGCCGATCCGGGGCAGCGTCAACTCGGTCTGGGTGAGGTCGAGTTGTGCCCACAGCGGCTGGGCGTTGGCGATCACGCCGAGCTCCGCGAAGCGCGACAGGTCGGCGGGGTGACGAGTTGCGCGTGCGCGATCACCGGCCGCCGGTCGCGCGGGCCGTTGACCGCGGCGACGTGGGCGATGGCGTCCAGCGCCTGCCGCACCGCCGCGTCGCCGATGGCGTGCGCGTGGATCTGGAAGCCCGCCGCGTCCACCGCCGCCATGACGTCGCCGAGCTCGCCCGCCGGCCAGTTGGGGATGCCCCGGCTGTGCGGGCAGTCCAGGTACGGTTCGAGCAGCGCGGCGGTGCCGGCCTCGACGATGCCGTCGACGAAGAACTTCACGGTGTCCGCCGACAGCAGCGGCCCGCCCTCGGCCCGTACCCGCTCGCGCGTCGCCCGGTAGTCGTCGAGCCGACCACGCCAGGACCCGGGCTCGGCGAGCAGCGCCAGGTTGACCCGGGTGCGCAGCGCCCCCCCGCCGGGCGGCCAGCAGATAGCCCGCCACGTCCGCCGGTTCCACCCAGGCGTCCTGCACCCAGGTGACGCCGGCCGCCGCGAACGCGCGCCCGGCCAGGTCGAGCGCCTCGGCCTGGTCCTCGACGGCGACCGGCGGCAGCAGGTCGAGCACCAGCCGGGTGGCGCCCGGCTCGCGCAACGTGCCCACCGGCGCGCCGAGTTCGTCGCGCACGATCTGGCCGCCCACCGGCTCCGGCGTCGCCGCGGTGAGTCCGGCCCGGCGTAACGCCGCGCCGTTGCACCACACGGTGTGGAAGTCCGAGGCCCGCAGCACCACGGGGCGGTCGGGCACCGCCCGGTCGAGGTCGGCCGCCCGGAACACCCCGTCGGGCGCCAGGGTCGGCGCGTACCCCAAGCCCTGGATCCACTCCTCGCCGGGGTGGCGCTCGGCGAACCGGCGCACCGCCGCGACGACCTCCTCCACGGTCTGGCACTCCCGCACCGGCGCGTGGCGCGTCTCGAGGCCGCCGAGCAGCGGGTGGGCGTGGCCGTCGTGGAAGCCTGGCAGCAGGCTGCCGCCGGCCAGGTCGACGACCTCCGCCGCCTCCCGCCAAGGCCGCGGCCTTCTCCCCCAGCGCGACGATCCGGCCGCCGGCCACGGCGAGCGCCGTCTCCTCCCGCCCGTGCTCCGCCCAGACCGTGCCGTTCACGAACACGATGTCGGTCATCCGTTCCCGTCCCCCCTGACCGCCCCGCCCTGCCCAAGGGTTCCCGGGCGGCGACGTCGCGAACCGGGGGTGGTCGGTCAGCCGTTCGTCGGCCGCAGCACCAGGCAGAGGAAGCCGAACGCGTCGCGGTACCCGCGTAGCCACTGGTCGCGGTGGGTGGTGGCGCGGGTCAGGGCCGTGGCGGCGGCGGGGTCATCCGGGTGATCGAGGGCCCAGGAGGCGAGGGAGCCGGTCCAGGACCACTCGTAGCCGTCGAGTTCGCGGCGGCTGCTGATGTGGCCGTGGACGGGGGTCCAGCCGTCGGCGGTGACCGTGTCGACGGTGGTCGGCAGGTCGGCGAGGTCGCCGAGTATCTCGACGGCCTCGGGCGTCGGTTGGTGCGCCCAGTAGCCGTCGCCCACCAGGACGCGCCCGCCGGGCGCCAGGTGGGCGCGGGCGGCGGCAAGCGTGGGGAGCAGGCCGCCGAAGGCGTGGGTGGCGCCGACGCACAGCACCACGTCGAACGCGTGCGAGGCGGGGAACGCGGCGGCGTCCCGGTGGTGGAGGGTGAGGCGGTCGTCGACGCCGAGCCGCCGGGCGACGGCGCTCGCCTCGGCCAGCGCGCCCTCGGCCGTGTCCACGCCCTCGGCCCGCAGCGCCTGATGCGCCGTCAGGGCGCGCAGCAGCCACTCGCCGCGCCCGCAGCCGAGGTCGAGGACGCGCTCGTCGCCGCGTCGGATGCCGTGGTCGAGCAGGCGCCGCACGGCGTCGTCGTCGAGCGGTGCCGCGACGGGGTGGTCCGTGTGGGCGAGCCTGGAGATCTGTTCCCGGTCCATGGCGCGGAGACTGCCATGCCGCCCGCCGCCCCGCATCTCGATTCGGAGCGGCTACGCGCCCAACCGGTCGGCGCCGAAGGGCCGGTTGGCGTCGGGCCGGATGAGGTGGCGGGCGACGTCGAGGAGTTGCGCCCAGGTCCGCGCCCGCCGAAACGCTCACGGCACCAGCAACCACCGTCCCCGTTGCCCGCCGCCGGCGACCTTCTCGTAGGCCGTGGCGGCCTCGGCCAGTGGCACCCGTCCCGCCACCCGCGGCTCGAGTACGCCGTAGGCGGCCAGGGCGAGCAGTTCGGCGAGCCTCGCGCCGTCGGGCCGAACGCTCTCGATGGCCACCTCGATGCCCGCTCGGGGGTCGCGGGTGACGCCGACGGCACGCCGACGAACGTCCCGCCGTCGCGGACCGCGCCGAGGGCCGTCGTCTGCAGGACGGCACCGTCGACGACGGCGTCGAACGACGGCTCTGGCAGCCGGGTGACGAGCGCGCGGGCCCCGGCCCGCAGCACGAAGTCGCGGTCGGACGCGCGCGCGAGGCCGGTGACGGCCCAGCCGGCGCGGGCGGCCAGCGCGACGGCGTACCCGCCCACGGCGCCGGCGGCGCCGGTGACCAGCAGGGTCCGCCCGCCGGCCGGGCCGAGCCGGTCCACAAGACGCGCCGCGGTCAGGGCGTTCAGCGGGACGGAGGCCGCGTCGACCTGATCGAGGCCGCCCGGCAGCGGCGCGGCGGCCGTCGCCGGCACGACGGTCTCCTCGGCGTGCGCGCGGACCCGGGCCGTGAAGTCGCCGTGCACCGCGGCGACCGGGTCGCCGACCGAGAAGCCGGCGACCTCGGCGCCGGTCGCGGTGACGACGCCGGTGAGGGAGAGACCGAGGCCGACGGTGCCGGCGAGGCCGAAGATCGCCCGGGCCTGGCCGCCGGCGAAGAGGGTGTCGACGAGGTCGACCTAGGCCGCCGTGACCCGCACCCGCAGGTCGCCGGGGCCCAGCGGTGGCAGCGTCACCTCCTCGATGGCGGGGGCCGGGGCGTCGGGCTTGGACACGAGTGCGAGCGTCACGCTGACTCTCCTTCTGAACCTTCTGGAAGGTGGACTACACAACCTTCGGCGCCCTACTCTCTTTTGGGAAGTAGATACTTCAAAGTGGTGTAAGCACCCAGAGGTAAGCCATGGACGTGACCACCGCCGACGTTCCGCCGGGTCGGTTCGACGCGTTCGCCGCCTCCTGCCCCAGCCGCCAACTGCTCGACACCATCGGCAACAAGTGGTCGAGTCTGGTGATCGTGGCGTTGGGGCTCGGCGGTCGGATGCGTTACTCGGAGCTCTCCGCGCGGATCGCCGGGGTGAGCCAGAAGATGCTGACCCAGACCCTGCGGGGTCTGGAACGGGACGGCCTGCTGACCCGCACGGTGACCCCGTCGGTGCCCGTCCGCGTCGACTACGAGCTCACGCCGCTCGGCCTGTCCCTGCTCGAGCCGATGCGCCACCTCAAGGAGTGGGCCGAGGCGCACATGGCCGAGGTGGACCTGGCCCGCGCGGAGTACGACAGGAACGACGGCTGACCACGCGCCGCCGCCGCTAACCGCCGGCCGCCGCGGCGTGGTCGCCGGCCCGCGGGGTCTCGCTGCGGAAGGTGTGGCCCAGCTCCGGGCCGAGACCGAAGTAGTGGCGGAAGTTGTAGATCAACGGGCTCCACGCGCCGGGGTCGACGTGGTGGGTGCCGGGAAGCACGATCCGGGGGTCGGCGTGGACCTTCCGCACCGCCGCCTCCACGATCAGGAAGCCGCCGGAGGCGTCGGGGCGCACCCGCTCCGCCCGGGCCTCAAGGTGAAGTGGGCACTCGGCGACCCGAGGGGGCCGGACGGTCTCGGAGGGCTGCTCCCGCAGGCCGGCCGCCGCGAACTTGCGGGGTTCGAAGCGGAAGTGGGCCGCCTTGGCCTCCGGCACCGGGTTTCGGCCGGTGAGCGGCGCGAGCCGTTCCACGGCCGGCCACAGCTCGGGGCCCGGCAGGTTGATCACCAGCTCGGGTCGGTCCCGCAGATTGCGGGCCGTCTGGCCCCGGGAGCCCAGGCCAAGCACGACGGTCCTGCCGAGGGCCCACGCGGAGGACATCGGCGCGAGGTTGAACGAGCCGTCCGCGTTCTCCGTGGAGAGCAGCACCACCGGGGTGCCGAAGTACAGGATGCTCGGTTCGATCGGAACATGGCTGGTCATGGCGGGCACGCTAGACCTCGGACGCTTCGGCCGGCGCCAAAGCGTCGTCGGCGACAATGGGCTCATGGACACCACGCCGGTCCGCGCCGCGGGCCCCGACCTGGCCGCCGTGGCCAGGCTGCTCGCCGACGGCACCCGCGCCGGCTTCTGCCTGGCGCTGCTCGACGGTCGGGCGTGGACCGCGACAGAGCTGGCGCGCCACATGGGCGTCGCCGCCTCCACCACGACCGAGCACCTGAACGCGCTGGTGCGCGGCGGGCTGCTCGGTGAGGAGCGGCAGGGGCGGCACCGGTACGTACGGCTCGCCGGGCCGCACGTAGCCGACCTGGTCGAGGGCCTCGCCGCGCTGGCGCCGCCACGCCAGGAGCCGCCGCGCTCGCTGTCGGCGGCCGGCCGGCGGGACGCGCTGGCGCACGCCCGCACCTGCTACGACCACCTGGCGGGGACGGTGGGGGTGGCGATAACCGACGCGATGGTCGGGCGGGGCCTGCTGGATCTGGCACACGGGCTCGCCCTCACCGCGGCGGGCCGCGACTGGCTCGCGGAGCTCGGCGTCACCGTCCCGGCCGGCACCCGCCGCCCCTCGGTGCGCTCCTGCCTCGACTGGACGGAGCGCCGCCCGCACCTCGCGGGCGCGGTCGGGGCGGCGCTGTGCCGGCACGCCCTCGACGAAGGCTGGGTCTCCCGCGTGGGCTCGACACGCGCGGTGATCATCACGGACGTGGGCCGCGAGGCGCTCCGCGCTCGGCTCGGCCTTCCCGAGCGACTGCTCGTCCGCGCGAGTCGCTGACGACGGGGCCTCAGCCGCGCGGGAGTTGGAAGTCGATGACGCGCAGCGGCGAGGGCGTGGTGCCGGTGGAGCGCTCCTGGTAGAGGACGGAGAGGACGCCGTCGACGGGGACCCGGGTGGAGTCGACGACGACCTCGCCGAAGGCGTTGAGGGACGAGGTGCCGTCGTAGAGCAGGGTCCAGTCGGTCCAGCCACTGGCGGCCGAGGCGGCGACGACGCGCACGTACGGCATGACGACGTAGGCGTTGTCCTGGGCGTCGAGCACCAGTTGGGAGCGCTGGCTCGACCGCAGCGGGACCGGGATCTCCCGCTTGTGCCACGCGCCGGCCGCGTCCCGGTGGACGTGGAAGTTGTAGCCGTTGGCGATCCGACCGGTCACGTAGTTCCCAACACACTGGCCGAACCTGCCCGGGACGTAGCTGATCAGGGCGTGGGGCCGGCCGGCCGAGTCGACGGCCTGGGACTCCTGGTTCATCAGCGCGTGGTCGGGGCTCAGCGGATCGACCACGATAGGGGAGTTGACCGAGACGAGCTGGGTTCCCGTGGTGCCGACGACGGTGCCCGCCGCGTTGGTCCAGGTGCGGCCGGCGTCGGCGCTGCGCAGGTAGACGGTGTCGTGGTTGGTGAGGTTGGCGCCGCAGGTCACGGCGGTCGACTGCTCGCGCCAGGTGCCGAAGACGTGCAGCCGGCCGTCGCGGCCGTAGTCGAGGCCGTGCAAATAGAGGTTGCGGGAGCGGCTGCTGCCGTACCCCGTGGTGTAGGTGCCGGTGGCGCTGGTCCAGGGGCCGAGGTTGGTCCAGCGGGTGCCGTCGTACTCGGCGAGCGCTGCCTGGCCGTTGCCCGAGTAGCCGGTGCGGTAGCTGAGTTGGAGCCGGCCGGCCGGCGACACCACAAACTGCGGGTAGGTGAAGGTGGTGGTGAGGGCGGTGCCGTCCATACTGGTCTGGACGGGGCCGAAACGGTCGGCCCGCCAGGGGTGGGAGGCCGGCGAACCGGCCAGGCCCGCCACCGACTTGACGTAGAAGTAGCCGCTGCTGTGCGAGTCCATCACGAGGTGGAGCCGGCCGTCGGCCGGCGAGACTCCCACCGAGATGACGTTGTGCGAGTCGTCGATGGTGAGCGCGTGTCCGACGGTGGTCCTCGACCAGCTGGTGGAGGTCAGGGCGCGGCGGGCGACGGTGGCCTGGCGGTCGGCGGCGTACCAGACGGCGTACTGGTGGCCGTTGTGGGTGAGCAGCCCGTGCTTCTGGAAGGCGTTGTTGTTGACCAGGCCGTCGTAGGAGACGAAGTAGAGGGCCGTCGCGTCGAGCAGGGTGCTGCCGCGGACGGTGACGGCGGGGGCGGCCGCGGCGGCGCTGGCACGCCCGGCGGCGAGGCCGGCCAGGGCGGCGGTGCCGATGGCGGACTGGATCACGCTTCTGCGGTTGGGCGTGCGGGGCATGGCGCACTCCACGCTCTCCGGCTGAATGGATTCAACCCACCACAGTACCGGATGACGGGTCGCGCCGGCAGCGCTTGGGACGTGAATTCCCCAACTCCGGAAACGGGTTTACCTCGCCACGCGTTTTACAAGATCGAGGCAGAGTCGCACCTCCGTACGAAGGGTCCGCGCATGACCACCGCACCCCCCACTCTCCGCATCACCCGCCTCGGCGGCCGGATAGGCGCCGTCGTCGAAGGCGTACGGCTCGGCGGCGATCTGACGCCCGCGACCGTGGCCGAGATCAGGGCCGCCGCGTTGGCCCACAAGGTGATCTTCTTCCGGGACCAGCACGAGTTGGACGAGGAGGGGCACGAGGCGTTCGGACGGCTCTTCGGCTCCCTCTTCGCGCATCCCACCGTGCCCGCGGCCGACGGGCGTTACGCGTTCCCCGTCGACTCCGAGCACGGCGACCGGGCCAACCGCTGGCACACGGACGTCACGTTCGTGCCGGCCTATCCGGCGTTCTCCATCCTGCGGGCGATCACCATCCCGCCCTACGGAGGCAACACCGTCTGGGCCAACACGGCCACCGCCTACGCCGGTCTGCCCGCGCCGCTGCGCGCCCTGGCCGACGGCCTGCGGGCCATCCACACCAACGAGTTCGACTACGCGGCCGTCCGCCCCGAGGCCGACGCCAAGCAACTGGCCAGGTTCCGCGAGGTGTTCGCGGCCACCCGGTTCCGCACCGAGCATCCGGTGGTGCGGGTGCACCCGGAGACCGGCGAGCGCACCCTGCTCCTGGGCAACTTCGTGCAGCGCCTGGCAGGAGTGCGGGCCAGAGACTCGCAGTTGCTGTTCGAGCTGTTCCAGGGGCACATCGAGCGCCCGGAGAACACGGTCCGCTGGCAGTGGCGGGCCGGCGACGTGGCCATGTGGGACAACCGCGCCACCCAGCACTACGCCGTCGACGACTCGGACGGCCACCAGCGCTCGCTGCGCCGGATCACCGTGGACGGCGAGGTGCCGGTGGCGCCCGACGGGTCCACCAGCCGGCTGCTCGAGCCGGCCGAGATGCCGGCACGCTGAGCGCTTCGCCGGAGCCGCGTGAGCGTGCCCGCCGGCCGGCCATGGCAAGGCATGTCTGATAGTTCCGGCGGATCAGCGAGCGGATGGCGCACGCCTGGCAAGGTGCCCCACGTCGCGGAGCGAGACGTGGGGCACCGCGCAGCTCGTACGTGGCCGTGCTTGCCCAGCCTCCAGGCCGGGGGCTCGTCGCGAGCCCGCCGGGGATTGTCAGACGGCTCCTGGTGGCGCCCCCGCCGCGGAGCCGTCCCGCGTCACGGCCGGCGCCCATCGGGGCGGCGCTTTCGAGGGGAGCGCGCTCAGCGCGGGCGGCGCTCGCTGGCCGGCGAGGGCAGCAGGTCGTCGGTGGCCGTCCAGTCGATGATCTGGACGGCCGCCCCCGCCGCCTCGAGCCCCCGGCAGTCGTGGTGGTGCCGGCGCTCAATCTCGTCGAGCCGCAACTGGCCGGCGAAGGCCGGGTTCGCCAGCAGCCGGCGGGCGAACGCCCACAGCCGCGGGTGCGCCGCGATCCGGTGCACCGCGTCAGCGTCCAGGTGCCAGCGGTGCACGGTGTCCAACTGCACGAGCGTCACCCAGAGATGCACGTCGGCGGCGGTCAGCGTGTCGCCCACAAGGAAGGGGCGGCTCGCGAGCCGCTCCTCGAGCGTGCCGAGCGCGCCGAGCAGGATGGTGAGCGCGTCCGCCCGGCCGGCGCGGTCGCCGCCGGCCTGCCCGGCGCCCTGGGCCGCCTCGGTCACGTCCCGGTCGAGGAGCCGGCCGAGCGCCCTGATGTCCTCCGCCGCCGCCCGCGGGCAGAGGTCGGGCGCGTCCGCGCCGCCGAAGCGCAGCGCCAGGTCGCGCAGGATGTCGGGCGCGTGGTTGCTGACCACCCGGCCCGTCCACCGGTCGGCGAGCACGGGGGCCTTGCCGGGCCCCGGGTAGCGGTGGTTGGTCGCCTCGTAGGGTTCGCGCAGCACCGCGTAGCCGGCGCCCGGCGCGTCCGGCACGGGCGGCAGCAGGGTGCGGGTGACGCGGTCCTCGAGGCCGAGCAGGGCGTGTGTGATGGCGATGCGCAGGCAGCCGGGACAGGAGAGCGACAGGTAGAGGTGGTAGCGGTGGGCGGCCGGGTAGTAGCCGTGGGCGGCGTTGGGACCGATCCGGCCCCTGATGAACGGCGTGGGCGTACCGGCGGGCGACGACGTCGTGGAGCTGGACCTGGACATGGTTCTCCCTCGCGGGCGGACGGGAACGGGCGTGAGGCGAACGGCCGGACGAGAGGCGGAAGGGGTGCGCCCGGGCAGGCGGGAGCGGCGGTCGGCGGCGGGGTGCCGCGACCGCGTCAGCCTCGTTGGTAGGAGCTTGAGACCCGGAGCAGGTCGATGTGGCGCCGGGACGTCAACAGCCGGCGGGGCGGGAGGGTTCGCGTGGCGGACGCCGGGGCGGACGGCAGCGGGCGGAGCCGGTCGGCGGCCAGCCCTCCGTCGCCCATCGTGCCCGCCGCCCCTCGGTCCTTCGGTGTCCGTCAGCGTTCGTCAACCACGGCCACGGCCACCCGGCCGGGCCGGTCAGCCGGCCGCCGCGGCCGGCGCGCGCCTGGCCGCCAGCTCCGCGTCGCGCCTGGCCACCTCCTCGCGGACGAGGGGGATGACGTGGCGCCCGAAGTCGATGGCGTCGCCGAGCAGGTCGTAACCCCGCGCCGAGATGGTGTCCACTCCGAGGGCGTGGTAATCCAACAGGGCGGCGGCGACCGTCTCCGGCGTGCCGACGAGGGCGTTCGAGTTGCCCGCGCCGCCGGTGGCGGCCGCGGTCGGGGTCCACAGCGCGCGGTCGTGGCGCTCGCCCCGCTCGGCGATGGCGATCAGCCGCCGCGATCCCGTGTTCTCGGGGGCGAACTGGCCGTCGTCGCCACGCCGTTCCCTGATGGCGCCGAGCGTGCGGTACGCCTTCTCCCAGGCCAGTTCCTCGGTCGGGGCGATGATGGGCCGGAACGCGACCTGGATGCGCGGCACTTCGCGGCGGCCGGCGGCGGCCGCGGCCTGCCGGATGGACTCGATCTGCTGGGCGGTCTCGGCCAGCGGTTCGCCCCACAGGCAGTAGACGTCGGCCTCGGCGCCGCCGGCCGCCAGGGCGGCGGGCGAAGAGCCGCCGAACGAGACGCCGGGGCGCGGCTGTTGGACGGGGAAGACGTCGCTCACGTAGTCGTGAAAGGTGTAGTGCTCGCCCGCGTGGTCGAAGGGCTCGTGGGTGGTCCAGATCTTCTTGACGATCTGGATGTACTCGCGGGTGCGGGAGTAGCGCTGGTCCTTGGTGAGCGTGTCGCCCTCGCGTCGCTGTTCGTGGTCGTTGCCGCCGGTGATGAAGTGCACGGTGAGGCGGCCGCCGCTGATCTGGTCGAGGGTGGCGAAGGTGCGGGCGGCGAACGTCGGGTAGGAGACGTTGGGCCGGTGGGCGAGCAGGATGTTCAGCCGGTCCACCCTGGCGGCCAGGAACGCGGCGGCGGTGGTCGGGTCCGAGGAGCCGGAGCCGTAGGCGAACAGCACCCGGTCCCAGCCGTGGTCCTCGTGGGCGCGGGCGAGGCGGAGGGTGTAGTCCGGGTCGAACGCGGCGCCGGAGCGTGCGGTGGTCTCCGAGCCGTCGTTGGTGGCGGCGATACCGAGGAATTCGACGGGCATGGCGATGGGCCCCTTCGATGGCGAGGTACGACAGGGCGGGGTGCGACAGGGCAAGGTGTGGCAGGGCGGGGGC
>NZ_SMKC01000193.1 GCF_004348315.1 Streptomyces sp. 8K308
AGGGTGGGTGGGGGAGAAACGCCGCCGCGCCGTACCGTCGCTCGGGGCGTCAGTCGAACTCGACGCGGTCCAGCCGCAGCGGCCCGTGCAGTTCCAGCTCCACGTCGTGCGCCCCGCGCAGCGGCGCCGGGAGTTCGGCGGTCACCGCCGCGTAGGCGTACCGGTCACCGGTGGACGGCACGGCGAGTGAGAGGCGCAGGTCGAGGGCGGGCACCCGCAGCTCGACCCGGCCCTCGCCCGGCTCCTCGCGGGAGGCCAGCAGCCGCACCCGCCCCGTGCCGGCGCCTTCGGCGCCCGCGGGACCGAAGTCGCAGGCGCGGAAGCGGAGCAGCGCCTCCGTGCCGTCGTCCGGGGTGGCCACCGCGTCGCCGGCCACCGGATCGCGGTCGACGATCTGGACGCCCTCGCTCTCGTCGTAGTCGACGGCGGCAAGGCCGGCGCGCCTGACCTGCCGTGGGCCGACCGGTTCCCCGGCCACCTTCACGGTCGCGGCCTGCCGGATGTCCCGGCTCGACGCGCCGACCCGCACCGCGTAAGCGCCCGGCTCGACCGCCCAGCGGCCGTGCGCGACGTCCCAGAAGCCCAGCGCGGAGCGCGCCGGCACCGCGAACGTGAGCCGCCGGCTCTCGCCCGGCGCGAGCGTGACCCTGCGGTGGGCGATGAGCCACTGGTGCGGGCGAGGCACGCTTGGTTCGAGCGCCGCGGCGTAGAGCTGCACCACCTCGTCGGCCGCGACCGCCCCCGTGTTGGTGACGGTGACCTCGGCGGTCAGCGTCTCCTCGGTGGCGGTGACCGCGAGGTCGGCGTGGTCAAACGTGGTGTACGACAGACCGTGGCCGAACGGGTAGAGGGGCGTGCCGTCATAGTAGAGGTAGGTGGCGCGCGCCGCGATCAGGTCGTAGTCGAGGATGCCCGGCAGCTCGGCGTCGTCCGCGTACCAGGTCTGCGGAAGACGGCCGGCCGGCGAGACGTCCCCGAACACGACCCGGGACAGCGCCTCGCCGGCCGACTGGCCGCCGTGCGCGGTCCACAGCAGCGCCGGCAGCGTGGCGTCCGCGTCCGGCACCGCGTAGGGGTAGGAGGAGACCAGCACCAGCGCGGTGCGCGGGTTGGCGGCGTGCGCGGCCCGCCACAGCCGGTCCTGTTGGGGCGGCAGGGCCAGGGTGCGCCGGTCCTCGGTCTCCCGGCCGTTGATGTGCGGGTCGTTGCCGGCCACCACGAGCACCACGTCGGCGCGGGCGGCGGCAGCGGCCACCGCGTCCTCGCCGCGTTCGACGGTCTCCACGAAGAAGACGTCGCCCGCCTCGCCCTCGGCGGCAACCTTCAGCCGCCCGGCGGCGACACACACATGGTTGCCGGTACCCAGATGCCGCAGGAGGTGGCCTCCGCCGTGCGGCTCCAAGGCGAAAGTCTCCTGGACGACCCAGCCGCCTGGCTGTGCGGCGGAGGCCCGCACCAGGCCGTCGTCCGCGACGGAGAGGTAGCCACCACCGGGGGCGCACAGCGTCAGCACGCCGTGGCCCCAGTCGACGAGGCGCAACTCCGTGGCGTCCGCGGGCGCGGCGTCGCCGGTCAGCGGCGGCAGGTCGGTGCGGCCGCGCAGCAGCGCCGGGTCGAGGGCGGCGGCCTCCGTCGGCCCGCTCGCCGCCTCGCCGTCCTCGGGGACCCGCACGTGGCCGTGCGCGGTGCGCAGCCGCACCACGTCGGCGCCGTCCGCGAACTCGACGCCGGCGGCGGCCGGATGGGCGCGCAGCCCGTCGAGCGGGCTGCTGCGGCGCAGCAGCGAGCCGCTGTACCAGTCGAGCTTGACCTCGTCGGCCAGCGGGCCGACCACCGCCACCCGGGTGCCAGGGGCGAGCGGCAGCAGCCCGTCGTTCTTGAGCAGCACCACGGCCTTCTCTGCGGCCCGCAGCGCCAGTTCGCGGTGTTCCGGCGTGTCGAACGCCGCGTCCGCGACGTGCGGGTCGAGCTCGGGGTCGAACTCGCCGAGCCGGAACCGCATGCCGAGCAGCCGGCCCACGGCCCGGTCCACGTCGGCCTCGGTGATCAGCCCGCGGCGCAGCGCCTCGGTGAGCCTGGCCACCGTGGGCGCCGCGTCCTCGCCGTGGTCGGTGAAGCTGTCGACGCCGGCGCGCAGCGCGGCGGCCAGCCCCCGCTCGTGGTCCGGGAGGTAGCCCTGGGAGCCGGCGATGTTGCTGGGCGCGCTGGCGTCCGAGCACACCACGAGCGGCAGGTCCGTCCAGGTGCGCAGCTCGTCGGCGAGCAGCGGCGAAAGGTGGTTGGGACGGCCGTTGACCAGGTTGTAGGCGGGCATCACGCCGGCCACGGCGCCGGCGGCCACCGGGCCCCGGAAGGCGGGGAGCTCGTACTCGTGCAGCACCCGGGGCCGCACCGAGGTGGAGGCGGTGTCGCGGCGCTCCTCGTGGTTGTGGGCCAGCCAGTGCTTGAGTACCGGCGCCGTGCGCCAGTAGTCGGGGTGGTCGCCGCGCAGGCCGCGAGTGTAGGCGGTGGCGAGGGCGGCTGTCAGCGCCGAGTCCTCGGCGTAGCCCTCCTCGTTGCGGCCCCACAGCGGGTGGCGCAGCAGGTTGACGGTGGGCGACCAGACGTTGAGCCCCACCCGTTCGTCGGACGCGCGCTTGGCGCGGACCTCGCGCCCGGTCGCCTCGCCGACGGCGCGCACCAGCTCGTCGTCCCAGGTGGCGCCGAGCCCCACGGCCTGCGGGAAGACCGTCGCCTTGCCCATCCAGGCCACCCCGTGCAGGGCCTCCTGACCGGTGCGGAACGCGGGCAGGCCGAGCCTGGGCACGGCGGGTGCGAACTGGTGCAGCATCGCGAGACGTTCGTCGAGGGTCAGCCGGCCGAGCAGGTCGGCGACGCGCTCGGCGACGCTCAGGGCCGGATCGCGGAACGGCGGTGGTCCGTCTGTCACTTCTGGGTCCCCTGGTTCCCTCACGGTCACGGTCACGGGAGCGCGACCGCTTTCGAAGCGCTTCGATGCTGAGTTTCGCGGCGTCGGTCTGTCAAGAGCCTCTTCAACAACGACTCGCCATCTCCTTCGCATCCTTGATCTCTGCGGGCCCAGCCGAGCTGACCAGCTTCGAAGGCCCGCCGAATTTTCTTGTGAAGCAGGGCTTGTGCGGCCACTTGGGGGGTCTTAACCTCAGCGCAACATCGAAGCGCTTCGACCATCCCGCGCCACGGTCTTGCGACGAAGCAGAGCCACGAAGGGTTGACGAGCATGTCAAACTCCCGCCCCGGACCCAGCCGGAGAAACTTTCTCGCGTCCTCGGCGATCGCCGCCGCGGCGACCATGGGTGGCGTGCCCCTGCTCTCCGCGTGCGGTGGCGGCGGAGGCGGTGGCGGCGGTGGCCAGGAGGGTCGCGCCTCCCTCTCCGAGCTGGAGCGGATGATGCCCACCTACCGGGCCTCCGAGGTCGCGGTCGACCCGGACATTCCCTCCGAGAACGGTTCCAGCCCCGGCTACACCCGCTGGATCCCGCAGGAAGAGCTCGGTGTCTCCGTCCCCGAGCCCCTCGGCAACGGCGGCGAGTTCACGGCCATGACCCCGCTGTGGGGCACCCCGCCCGACCCGGGCAACGCCTTCTGGACGGCCATGGACGAGGCCATCGGCGTCCGCATGAACTGGCAGACCCAGGACGGCCAGACCTACGGGGAGCGGCTTGGCGCCGTGCTCGCCGGCAGCGACATTCCCGACCTGGTGTGCATACCGAGATGGGAGCTGACCGGTCAGATCCCGCAGGCCATCGCCAGCCGCTTCGCTGACCTCGGCCCCTACCTCTCCGGCGACGCCGTGCTCGACTACCCCAACCTCGCAGCCATCCCCACCACCGCCTGGCAGCCGGCCGTCTTCAGCGGCGCGCTGCGCGGCCTGCCGATGCCGGCCGCGCCCGTCGGCGGCGTGCTGCCCTACTACCGGCAGGACATCTTCGAGGCCAACGGCTGGGAGCCGCCCACCAGCCCCGAGGAGTTCGTCGCCCTCTGCCGGGAGATCACCTCGCCCGGCAACCGGGTCTGGGCCCTGGAGGCGAACGTCAAGTGGACCGCGTGGACCATCTTCGGCGTGCTCCCCGAGCGGCCCAACTACTGGGCGCGCGGCGACGACGGCCGGCTGATCAACCGCTACGAGACCGACGAGTACCTGGAGGCCCTGGAGTGGACCCGCGGCCTCTTCGCGGAGGGCTTCGTCCACCCCGACTCGGTGGCCGTCTCCGGTGACGAAAGCCGGCGGTTCACGTCCGGCGAGTCCGTGATGATGTTCACCGGCGACGGCGCCTGGCACAACATGATCGTCGAGCAGCTCTCCGTCAACCCCGACTTCCGGATGAACGCCTTCGACTACTTCGGCCTCGACGGCAACGACCCGGTGGTCTACCTGGGCGACGGCTCCGGCATCTGGACCTTCATCAACCGGGACCTCTCCGAGGACCGCATCCGCGAGGCGCTGCAGATCGCCAACTACACCGCGGCGCCCTACGGCACCGTGGAGAACCGGCTGCGCACCTTCGGTATCGAGGGCACCCACTACACGGTGGAGAACGGCCTGCCAGCCCGCACCGACCAGGGCAACGTCGAGGTGGTGCCCGAGACCTACACCTTCATCGCCACTCCGCAGAGCACCGTCGCCTGGGCCGACACCCCCCAGATGGTGGAGGACCTGACCGGCTGGCAGAAGCGCAACCTGCGCTTCGCCCGGGAGCCGCTGTTCTACGGCCGGCAGATCCAGGAGCCCGCCCGGCTGGCCAACCTCAACGACGGCTTCGAGGACCTGGAGGACGACGTGGTCCGCGGCCGCCAGTCCATCCGCGACGTGCAGAACGCCGTGGCCGACTGGCGGCGCAACGGCGGCGACGAACTGCGCGACTTCTACCAGCGGCTGCTGGACGAAGAAGACGCCTGACCGTCGGCCAGAGAGAAGGAGCTCCCGTGTCCCAGAGCACGGTCCCACGCCCACCGGTGCCGACGGAGGGCGGCGACAGTCCGTCGCCGCCGAAGTCGGCGCCGGCCGGCCGGAGGCGCCGCCGCGCCGCGACCCCGCCGCCGGGCGGCATCCGATTCCGGCACAAGCTGCGCCGCGACTACGCGCTGATCCTGATGACGCTGCCCGCCGTGGCGCTGCTGGTGGTCTTCGCGTACATTCCCATCGCCGGCAACGCCATCGCCTTCCAGTACTTCAGCCCCTACGCCGGCGACGGCTTCTTCGACTCCATGGCCAACAGCGCCTGGACCGGGATGGAGAACTTCCAGCGCATGCTGGAGGACCGGGACTTCTGGCGAGCACTGCGCAACACCGTGATGTTCTCCGGGCTTCAGCTGCTGCTCTATTTCCCCATCCCGATCGCGTTGGCCCTGCTGATCAACAGCGTGCTGCACAGCAAGGTGCGGGCCTGGGCCCAGGCCGTGCTCTACCTGCCGCACTTCTTCTCCTGGGTGCTGGTCATCACCGTCTTCCAGCAGCTCTTCGGCGGCGCCGGCCTGGTCGCCCAACTGCTGCGCGACTGGGGCTGGGCCGACAGCTTCGACCTGATGACCGACCCCGGCTTCTTCAAGTGGCTGATCACCGCACAGGTGATCTGGAAGGACGCCGGCTGGGGCATCATCGTCTTCCTCGCCGCGCTCTCCACCGTCAACACCGAGCTCTACGAGTCGGCGGCGGTCGACGGCGCCGGCCGCTGGAGCCGCATGTGGCACGTCACGTTGCCCGCGCTGCGGCCGGTCATCGCGCTGCTGCTCGTGCTCCAGGTCGGCAACATGCTCACCATCGGCGGTGAGCAGTTCCTCATCCAGCGCACCGCGGTGGGACCAGGCGCCTCCGAGGTGCTCGACACCTATATCTGGAACCGCGGCATCGAGAACGGCGACTTCAGCTACGCCGCCGCCATCGGCGTCGTCAAGGGCATCTTCAGCGTGGGCCTGGTGCTTGCCGCCAACCGAGTCGCCCACGCGATGGGCGAACAGGGGGTGTATTCACGGCGATGAGCGACACCAGCGTCCTCACCCATGACGACGAGGAGAAGGAGGTCGGCAGGCGCACACGGCCGGCCTGGGAGGAGCGGCCCACCAGGGTCGGGCTCACCGCCAAGGGAGCCATTCTCACCATCGCCCTGCTGGCGATCCTCTTCCCCCTCTGGATCATCCTCGTCACCTCCCTCTCCGACTCCGAGACCATCTCGCGCAGCGGCGGCCTCGTCGTCTGGCCGCAGGGCATCAGCCTGGACGCCTACCGTGAGCTGCTCAGCGGCGGCCAGGTCTCCCGGGCCATGATGGTCTCCATCGGGGTGACCGTCGTCGGCACGCTCTTCTCCATGACGGTCTCGGTCCTGGCCGCCTACGGCCTCACCAGACTCGGCTCGCTCTGGCACCGCACCCTGCTGTTCACCCTGATGGCCACCATGTTCTTCGGTGGCGCCGGCATCATCCCCACCTACCTGCTCATCCAGAGCCTGGGGCTGATGAACACCTACGCGGCGCTGATCCTGCCGATGGCCGTCAACGTCTTCAACATCCTGGTGCTGCGGGCGTTCTTCATGAACGTCGGCCAGGAGATCATGGACAGCGCCCGCATCGACGGCGCCAGCGACCTGCGCATCCTCTGGCAGGTCGTGCTGCCGCTGTCCCGCGCGGTGCTCGCCGTCATCTCCCTCTTCTACGCCGTCGCGTACTGGGGCAACTGGTTCGCCGGCTTCATCTACATCACCGACCACGACAGGCTGCCCCTGCAGAACGTGCTCCAGCTGATCGTCATCTCCGGCGAACGCCCGACCGGCATGTCGCAGGCGATCGGCACCGGGCAGATCCCGTCGCTCGCCGTGCAGACCGCCGTCATGATCCTGGCCCTGCTGCCGGTCGCCGTGCTCTCCCCGTTCGTCCAGCGGCACTTCAAGAAGGGCATGTTGATCGGTGCTATCAAGGGCTGACGGCACGCCGAGGCGAGGAGACACCATGGCGGGGCTCGATGATGTGACGCGCGGACGGCTGCTGTTCGGCGGTGACTACAACCCCGAGCAGTGGCCGGCGGAGGTCTGGCGGGAGGACGTCCGACTGATGAAGGAGGCCGGCGTCAACCTGGCCACCGTCGGCGTGTTCTCCTGGGCCACCATCGAACCCCGCCCCGGCGCACGGAACTTCGAGTGGCTCGACACCGTCCTCGGGCTGCTACACGACGCCGGCATCGGGGTCGCGCTCGCGACCCCGACCGCCTCACCGCCGCCCTGGCTCGGGGCCAGACACCCCGAGACCCTGCCGCGTGACGAGACCGGCGCGGTCGTCTGGTACGGCTCACGGAACCAGTTCTGCGCCTCGTCACCGGTCTACCGCGAGCACGCCGCGCGCATCACCGAGGACCTGGCCGCCCGCTACGGCGACCACCCGGCGCTGCGCGTCTGGCACATCAACAACGAGTACTGCACCGCCTGCTGGTGCGACGAGACGGCCCGCCACTTCCGGCGCTGGCTGCGGGAGCGGCACGGCACCCTGGACGCCCTCAACGACGCCTGGGGCACGGCCTTCTGGAGCCAGCGCTACGACGCGTGGGACGAGATCATCCCGCCCCGGCGCGTCCAGTACCTCAACAACCCGGCGCAGCTCCTCGACTTCCGCCGCTTCACCAGCGACGCGCTGCTCGAGTGCTTCACCGCCGAGCGCGACATCGTGCGCGCGCACAGCCCGGGCACGCCGGTCACCACCAACTTCATGCCGCTCTTCGCCGGCCAGGACGGCTGGCGCTGGGCGGCCGAGGAGGACGTGGTCTCCGTCGACATCTACCCGGAACCGGCCGCCGGCTTCGCCGACCCGGCCGGGCCCGCCTACGGCGCGCTCGTCCAGGACCTCACCCGCTCCCAGGCCGGGGGCCCGTGGATGCTGATGGAACAGGCCGCGTCCGCCGTCAACTTCCGGCCGGTCAACGTGGTCAAGCCGGCCGGCGTCACCCGGCTCTGGTCGCTCCAGGCCGTCGCCCGTGGCGCCGACGCGGTGTGCTTCTTCCAGTGGCGGCAGTCGCGGCAGGGCAGCGAGAAGTTCCACTCGGCCATGCTGCCGCACGCCGGCGAGCGCTCCCGCGGCTTCCGCCGGATCGCCGAACTCGGCGCCGAACTCGACGCGCTGAGCCCCGTCGTGGGCGCCGACGTGCCGGCCGACATCGCCATCCTGCACGACTGGTCGGCCTGGTGGGCCAGCGGCCAGCCGGGCCGGCCGTCCGCCGAACTCGACCACGCGGCGCTGCTCGGCGCCTGGCACCACGCCCTGTGGCGGCGCAACCTGACCACCGACCTCGCGCACCCCGAGTCCGACCTGAGCCGCTACCGGATGGTCGCCATCCCGCAGCTCTACCTGCTCACGGACGCCGCCCTGGAGAACATCGCCGCCTTCGTGGCCGGCGGCGGGACCCTGGTCTGCGGCTTCTTCACCGGCGTCGCCGACGGCGACGACCGGGTCCGCGACGGCGGCGTGGACGCCAGGCTGCGCCGCGTCCTCGGCCTGGACGTCGTCCATGAGTGGTGCCCGCTGCCGGCCGGTTCGACGGTCCGGCTCGGCGACGGCACCACCGGCAGTCTGTGGAGCGAGGACCTGTCGCCCGCCGACGCCCAGACCGTCGCCGCCTACGCGGAGGGCGAGCTGGCCGGCCGGCCCGCCATCACCCGCGCCCGGCACGGCGCAGGCACCGCCTGGTACCTCTCCACGCTGCCCGAACCCGACGCGCTCGCCGAGCTGTTGGCCGAGGCCGCCGCCACCGCCGGCGTGACACCCGTGCTGGCCGGGCTCCCCGAGGGCGTCGAGGCGGTCAGGCGCGGCACCCTGCTCTTCCTCCTCAACCACCGGCCGGAGCCGGTGACCGCGCGCTTGCCGGCGCCGGCCACCGACCTGCTGACCGGCACGCACCACCAGGAGGAAGTGAGAATGGACCGCCTCGGCGTGGCCGTGCTGCGGTCCTGAACCCCCCACAGTCCCCCCACACCGAAGGGAGACGCACCACCGTGATACGAGCCGCACGCAAGCTCTTCCTGAACCGGGTCGTGACGCCGCTGATCGCACTGCTCGCGGCGTTCGGCCTCACCCTCACCACCGCCACCTCGGCACACGCCGCAACCTGGGAGAGCTCTGACCAGTGGGGCACCTGGAACAACGGCGGGTACACCCTCTACAACAACATCTGGGGCTCCGGCCCCGGTCCGCAGAGCATCTGGGCCAACAGCTACAGCCAGTGGGGCGTCTGGGCGAACCACCCCAACACCGGCGGCATCAAGTCCTACCCCAACGCCAAGCGCGTCGTGAACCGGCAGCTGAACCAGCTGAACTCGCTCAACAGCTCGTACAACGTCACCGTCCCGTCCTCCGGCGCCTACAACACCGCCTACGACATCTGGGACACCGACTACGACCACGAGGTCATGCTCTGGATGAACTGGACGGGCCCGGTCGGCCCGCTGGGCTCGTACCAGACCCGGGTCACCTCGGGCGGCCACACCTGGGACGTCTACCGGGGCAGCAACGGTGCCAACAACGTCTACTCGTTCCTGCGGGTCGGCGGCAACTCCTACTCGGGCTCGGTGGACATCCTGCCGATCCTGCGGTGGATCGCGGGCCGTGGCTGGTGGGCCCAGAACGAGCCCATCGGCGACGTCCAGTTCGGCTACGAGATCACCTCGTCGTCGGGCGGGCTGAACTTCACCACCAACTCGTTCAACGTCAACTTCAGCTGAGCGAGTGAACGCATGAGCGCCGCCCGGCGGTTCCGCGCCGCTGGGCGGCATCGGGTATGGCATCCGCCTCAGCGGCGCGGCCAAGCGTCACAGCGCGCCGTTGGACTGAGCGTGGGAGACGGGCACGCCGGCCGCCGGTCCGGTGCTCGCCCGGACGGTCAGCGTCGGCGGCAGCAGCTCGGTGTGCGTGCCGGCCGGGGTGTGCACGGCGTCCGGCCGCAGCCTGGCCATCACCAGCTCCACGGCGCGCTGCCCCATCTCGAAGGCCGGGATGGCCACCGAGGTCAGCGCGACCGACTGCTGGGTGGCGACCTGCTCGGGGCAGACGGCCACCACCGAGATGTCCTCGGGCACCGCCCGACCCTGCTGGCGCAGCAGGCTCAGCATCGGGCCGAGCACCGCCTCGTTCTGCACGATGATCGCCGTGGTGCCGGGACGCTCGTCGAAGATCCGGGAGAGCGTGCCGGCCATCGACTCGTAGCTGCCCTCGCACGGCCGGTGCAGCACCCGCACGCCAAGCTCGGCGGCCCGCTCCCGCACCCCGAGGATGGTCCGCTCAGCGAACCCGGTGCGCCGCTCGTAGACGGCCGCCGCCTCGCCCACCATCGCGATCTCCCGGTGCCCGAGGCTCGCCAGATGGGTCACGCACTGCCGCCCGGTCTCCGCGAAGTCCAGGTCCACGCAGGTGAGTTCGCCGGTGTCGGCGGGCAGTCCGATCAGCACGGCCGGCCGCCGGGTCTCACGCACCAGCGGTAGCCGCTCGTCCTCCAGCTCCACGTCCATCAGGATCATGGCGTCGGCCAGGCCGCTGCCGACCACCCGCCGGGTCGCGTCCGGGCCCTCCTGGCCGGTCAGCAGCAGCACGTCGTGCGCGTGCTCGCGCGCCGTGGTGGCCACCGCGATGGCGATCTCCATCATCACCGGGAGGTACATGTCGGTGCGCAGCGGCATCATCAGGGCGATGATGTTCGACCTGCTGCTCGCGAGCGCCCTGGCCCCGGCGTTCGGGTGGTAGCCGAGCTCCCGGATGCTGCGTTCCACGCGCTCCCTGGTCCGGGCCGAAATGGTCCGCTTTCCGCTGAGGACGTAACTCACCGTGCTGGCTGAGACGCCGGCGTGCCGGGCGACCTCGGCGAGAGTGACCATATGGCCTCCCCAGTGGTGTGAAGCGCTTCGACGGCGGATGTCAGTGCAATCGCGTTGACCATAGACCGCTCAACTCTCCGTGTCCATAGATGTATCGAAGCGCTTCAACGCCCCCGTCGAGACCCCTCCCCTCACTCCTCCGGGCGGCCGATTCCGACCTCTGTACGAGCGTCGGCTGATACGCGGCCGCGCCCATCGGGTACATAACGGAATGGCACCTTCCGAGGACGCCGCCGACGGCGAGGGCGAGGTGAGCGAGCATGACCGTCTCCGAGGACGAGGCCCGCCGGGTGGCGGAGGGCGCGCGGCAGCGCGAGTGGCGGGGCCCCAGCTTCGCCCGCGAACTCTTCCTGGGCCGCTTCAGGCCCGAGCTGATCCACCCGCGCCCCGCGCCCGACCCCGAGGCCACCCGGTACGGCCAGGAGTACCTCGACCGGCTCCGCGCCTTCTGCGAGCACGCGATCGACGGCGCCCGGATCGACCGCGAGGGCCGGGTACCGGACGAGGTGGTCGCCGGGCTGCGCGAGATCGGCGCCTTCGGCATGAAGATCGCCTCCGAGTACGGCGGGATCGGCCTCAACCACCTCTACTACAACCGGGCCCTCGCCCTGGTCGGCTCCGCCAGCCCGGCCGTCGGCGCGATGCTCTCCGCCCACCAGTCTATCGGCGTGCCCGAGCCGCTGAAACTCTTCGGCACGGAGGAGCAGAAGCGCGCCTTCCTGCCCCGCTGCGCCAGGGGCGAGATCTCCGCCTTCCTCCTCACGGAGCCCGACGTCGGCTCCGACCCGGCCCGGCTCGCCGCCACCGCCGAGCGGGACGGCGAGTCCTACGTGCTGGACGGCGTCAAGCTGTGGACCACCAACGGGGTGGTCGCCGACCTGCTCGTGGTGATGGCCAAGGTCCCCGACGCCGGCATCACCGCCTTCGTCGTCGAGGCCGACTCGCCCGGCATCACCGTCGAGCACCGCAACGAGTTCATGGGACTGCGGGGCCTGGAGAACGGCGTCACCCGGCTGCATCAGGTCCGGGTCCCGGCGGTCAACCGCATCGGCGAGGAGGGTGAGGGGCTGCGGATCGCGCTCACCACCCTCACCACAGGACGGCTCGCCATGCCCGCCACCTCCGCCGCCGCCGGCAAGTGGTGCCTGCGGGTCGGCCGGGAGTGGTCCCAGGCCAGGGTCCAGTGGGGCAAGCCGATCGCCCGGCACGAGGCGATCGGCTCCCGGCTCTCGTTCATCGCCGCCACCACCTTCGCCATGGAGGCCGTCGTCGAACTGGTCAGCGAGCTGGCCGACGAGGGCGGCAGGGACATCCGCATCGAGGCGGCCATCGCCAAGCTCTACAGCAGCGAGATGGCCTGGCGGATGGCGGACGACCTGGTCCAGATCCGCGGCGGCCGCGGCTTCGAAACCGCGGACTCCCTGGTCGCCCGCGGCGAGCGCGGCGTGCCGGCCGAGCAACTGCTGCGCGACCTCCGCATCTACCGGATCTTCGAGGGGTCGAGCGAGATCATGCGGCTGCTGATCGCCCGCGAGGCGGTCGACACCCACCTCAAGGTCGCCGGCGGCCTGATCGAGCCCGACTCCTCGCTCACCGAGAAGCGCCGCGCCCTCACCGCGGCCGGCCGATTCTACGCCCGCTGGCTGCCGTCCCTGGTCGTGGGGCGCGGTCAACTCCCGCTGTCCTACGGAGACTTCCACGTTTCCAGGCACCCCAACCTGGCCGCCCACCTCCGCTACGTGGAGCGCGCCGCCCGCCGGCTGGCCCGCGAGACCTTCTACGCCATGTCCCGCTGGCGCGGCCGCCTGGAGAGCAAGCAGAGCGTGCTGGCCCGCATCGTCGACATCGGCTCCGAGCTCTTCGTGATGACCGCCGCCTGCGTGCACGCCGAGCGCCTCCGCGACGAGGACGACCACGGCCGCGAGGCCTACCGCCTCGCCGACGTCTTCTGCCGCCAGGCCCGCCAGCGCGTCGAGGCCCTCTTCGTCCAGATGCTGCACAACACGGACGCCGCCGACCAAGCCCTGGTCCGCCAGCTGCTCGAAGGCGACTACCGCTGGCTCGAGGACGGCATCCTCGACCCCACCACCGACGGACCCTGGATCGCCGACACCACCCCGGGCCCCTCCAC
>NZ_SMKC01000194.1 GCF_004348315.1 Streptomyces sp. 8K308
GACAGCTCCCCTCCACCCCGCCTCTACCGCCCCGAGGAGATCGCCGACACCCTTGGCTGCTCGGCCTGGTGGGTCAAGGACCGAGCGCGACGGCGCCTGATACCGCACACCCGGGTCGGTCGTGCCTACCGCTTCACCGCCGAGCACCTCGCCGAGATCATCCGCCTCTACGAGCAGCGGCCGGCCCAGTTTGCGCAGACACCCGCACGGGCGACCGAGCCGCTCTCCGAGCCCGGTACGCAGACCGGCTCCGCGCAACCTCGCCGCCCTGCCGTTGCTCCGACGACCCGCCTACGGGCCCGCCCGCCGCGTCGACAGCAGCAGTACGGCACTGTCGCGTGACCCGATCGAACCTGCCGTAGCCGAGGACAACCAAGAGGGAGACAGCGGAACTTGGGTTTCGCGGAGAAGCGCGGAAACTACTGGCGCGGCCGGTACAAGGTCGCGCCCGGCAAGCACAACACGGTCGTCGACAACAACGGCAAGGCGATCAGGTTCGCCACCAAGGGCGAGGCCCAACGGGCAGCGGCCGAGGCCGAGAACAAGTACCGCCGCGGCGACTGGCGCGACCCAGCCCTCGGCCAAGAGACCTTCGGCGAGTACGCGAACCGCTGGTACGAGGCCCAAGACCTGGCGCCTCGACCATGCAGAACTACAAGCGCCACATAGAGGAGCACCTCCTCCCCGAGTTCGAGGACAAGGCGCTCGCCGGCATCCTGCGCACGGACGTCGACCTGTGGGAGAAGAAGGAGAAGGCCCTCTATGCCGCCTCCAGCGTCAAGACCTGGCGCTCGACACTCCACCT
The DNA here is from genome assembly GCF_004348315.1 of Streptomyces sp. 8K308. Lineage (GTDB taxonomy): Bacteria > Actinomycetota > Actinomycetes > Streptomycetales > Streptomycetaceae > Streptomyces. Next base: position 806 of record NZ_SMKC01000194.1, read on the forward strand.
GATCTTCGAGGACGCGATCGACGAGGGCCTGATCACGTCCAACCCGGCCGCTCGGCGGCGCGGACGGGGTAAGCGCGCCGGCCGCTCCCGAGACCGTGGTCCGGAGAAGGTGGTCACCGACGCGCTCGGCATCCTGCTGACCGCCGAGCGCGCCGCCCCTCTCCGGCCGCGACGACGAGTTCGTCGCCGTGGCCCTCAAGGGGTACACCGGCATGCGCTGGGGCGAGATCGTCGGGCTGGAGACCGCGTTCGTCCGCCCTGGAGCCGTCCGGGTCGAGTGGCAGCTGTACGAGCTCGACACGGGGGAGCTGGTGCGCTGCCCGCCGAAGGACGACAGCTACCGCACCATCGACTCGATGGACTGGCTGTCGGCGCTGGTCGCCAACCACATCGCCCGCACGAAGCCCAAGCCGTGCCCCTGCCACGGCAAGACCTACGTCTTCCGAGGACAGGGCGCGGCCCGCACAGGCGGCCACCAAGGCGCGAAGCTCGTCGACGTCGCCCGCCGTGCCGGCGTCTCGACTGGCACGGTGTCCAACGTCCTCAACCACCCCGAACGCGTCACCGAGGCCACGCGAGAGAAGGTCGAGCAGGCCATCGCGGACCTCCGGTTCGTCCGGGGCGGCGTCGTACCGGAGCATGCCGCCCACTGGCGCAGGAACGGTTTCGCAACCTGGCTGTTCACGCCGGCGGTCTCCGGCTGGTACCCGAAGAAGGCACCACAGGAACCACGACCGGTGCCCCTACTCGGCGAGCCGTGGCCCGGTGTCCCGGCACGGGGTCGGGGTGCCAGCGAACGGGCCGACGCCTGCTGGCTCCCGATAGCCAAGGGACTCACGCCCCACGGCCTCCGCCACACCCACCGGACGATGATGGAGGACCTGGGAACCGAGAAGGTGCTCATGGACGAACGCATGGGCCACATCGACGGCTCGGTCTCGGCACGCTACGCCCACGTCACCCCAGGCATGCGCAAGCGCCTCATGTTCGGACTGGCCCAGCAGTGGGAGTCGGCGCTCGATGCCCGGCTGGCGATGTGCCCTACGTCACCGGTGCGCGTCCTCGATGGACTTCTGCGAGCGCGCCAGGGAGCGCTTCAGTAGTCAGAAGTCGAGTGGCGGATCTGGTAAGAAATGGCCTCGACCGAAGCGCGGTCGAGGCACACATCATGCGCTGTCCTTGAGCGCCCGAACAGCTACCAGCGCCGCTGCCCGTACCACGAGCCCTCTACCGTGCCGTGCAAGGCTCGCGCCAGGGCCAAGCCGAAGGACTTTCGGGGACCGTGGCTAGTCCGTCACCTTGCTCGGTCACTCGTACCCGTACTCCAGGGTCACGGCAGCTCAGGGTGGCCTACAGCAACCCAGTCACGGCGATCACCTCAGTCTGGCGACGTGGTCGAGGGATTGCGGCGCCGGGGAGGCCGGACTACGTGTAACCAAGCTTCTCCAATCGGGCTCCGAGCCTTGCCGCAGCGGCCTCGTTCTGCTTCTCCAGATCCATGAGGGAGGTCTCGTATCGGTCGCCCCATGAGCGGTAGATATCGACCAGTCCCTGTCGTTCCGCGGCAACGAGCTTCTCCACTCGGGAGCGGAGATCCTCACCAAGGACGTCGAGCACTCGTTCGCGCGCCAGCTTCGGGGGAAGATACGAAGACCGCCCGCCGTCGGCTGTGGCCCATCGATCGATCACCCCAGAAAAGCCCCGGAGGTCCAGGCTTCTGAGGTCGTCGCGCCGATCCGACCACCATGCCGCGAAGGCTCCGGCCAGCTGGTATCGGTCCAGGATCCCCAACGGCAGCAGTTCCTCACGGAAGGAAGCCATAAGCCGAGGACGCAACGTCAATAGCCGTCCTGTGCCCGTAAGTTCATGAATACGTGATGTTGCCTCCTTCCACCAAGAGCGGCAGCGGGCGATGAACTCCTCCTCTCGGGCAGCAGCGAGGCCCGAGATGTGCACTGCGGTCGACTCACAGCCGTCGCTCAGGAAATCGAGGTAGCTGGAACCCTTCGGCGTGAAAATGTCAGCGAGGTCGATACCGAAAGCGTGGAACTTCGCCGTTCCCGCGTCGACTTCGCTCCTTGGTACACCTCCGAACAGCGCCGCACGGACATCCAGTGGTGGCTCGGGAGGCGGACTGGCGTCCACGTAGCGCCGGATGTTGAGGTTGAAGTCGTTGTCTGCGATTTCCTCCAGCGAGACCACCCGTGCGAATTTGGGGATGTCCGCCCACTCTCGGAAAGCATTCACGATTTTCTCAATGTTCTGCGGCTCCAGGTGGTTCTGCGACCGCCCCGTCACTACTTCGCGCTCGGCGTTGATAAACAGCACCTGGCCGCGCTGATCCTGTGGTGTTCCGTTCGTACCCCGCAGCACCAGGATGCAGGCGGGGATGGCCGTGCCGTGGAAGACGTTCGGGCCAATACCGATCACTGCTTCGAGCCGGGCGTCCTCGACGATGCCTCGGCGGATCTCCGCTTCTGCTCCACCCCGGAACAGCACACCATGCGGGGTGACCACTGCTCCGATTCCGTCCGGGCGGAGTGTGGCCAGCACATGCTGGACGTTCATCAGGTCGGCGATCTTAAGCTGCCCTGATGCCCCGCCGTACTTCATCCGCTCCGGGTGCCTCATCTCCTTCTCGGAGTACTTGATCGAGAAGGGAGGATTGGTAAGCACACGATCGAAGCATCTGACGCGCCCGTCCTCCCCTGAGTGAAGTGGATCGGTCAGTGTGTCGCCGCAGAGCACCGAACCGTCCGTGATGCTGTGCAATAGGAGGTTCAGCCGGGCGGTGGACCACGTTGCGCCGTTCACTTCCTGCCCGAAAAGGGCGAGGCTAGCGCCGTCCCCGCCGTGCTCGTCGACGTACTGCCTGGCCTGGACGAGCATGCCTCCCGAACCGGCGAACGGGTCGTAGACCGACTGCCCCTCCTGCGGTCGGACCAAGCGCACCATCAGCCGGACCACAGAGCGGGGGGTGAAGAACTCCCCACCCCGTTTCCCCGCGCTGTCAGCGAACGCGCTGAGGACAAAGTCATAGGCGCGACCGACCTCATCGCCGAACTCCAAGTTGTCGTCGCTCAGCAGAATACGGTCGAAGTGATCGACCAGTGCCTTCAACTCGGCACGGCCCAGCCATCTGTCGAAGTCGAGAGCCTCGAGGACACCCTTCAATACCTCAGGGTTGCTCCGCTCGAGTTCCCACAGGGCTTCGTTGAGTACATGACCCAGCGCCTTGCCCTCGTAGCCGATGATGTGCGACCAGCGCGCCCGCTCGGGCACTCGGAGAATACCGGGCTGGTCCGAGGCCCGCTTGAGGACCAGCATTCCGGAGATGACATCACGGTACTGCGAAGCATCCATTCTGCCTCGCAGGATGTCGGCGGCGCCGAAGAGGGCGCTTTCCAACTGCGCGACGGTAAGGGGACTCACCTGTGCCTCGTTCCTTGAATCAGCTCTCCGAAGATGGCCGGCCGTAGCGCCTCAAGGCGGTCGGCCATCAGCCGCTGGATCCTGATCCGGGCGTCGACATCGGCCAGGGCCTCGACGACGGAGCGCTGCCGGTCCAGCGGCGGAACCGTGACCGGCAACTCCTTCAGCATCGTGGAGTTGAGCGACGGGACGGTACCCGGGAGGGACTGTCCCAGCAAGGCCCGTTGCACGGGCGGATAGGACAGATACGACACGAGGTACGCGGGCAGGACGAACTCACGCCGGGGCCTGAGGCGCAGACAGGACGAGCTGTAGAACCATGTGGCGTGTTCTTCCTCGATCAACGCCAACCGACCGAGCGCCCCTTGCCGCACGACGAGGAGGTCGCCTTCCCGCAGCGCGAACCGGGAGAGCCGTTTGGCCTCACTCCACGGCACCCGGCGCAGCCGCCGGGTATCCACCGTGTGGTGATCGGTGAGATCCGGCGGCGATATCACCGGCACCCCGTCCGGACCGTCTTGCAGGCTTTCCAGCAAGGAACCGGACGGACCGGCCGTCACCTCGCAGATACTCCCGAGGGGGACCTGGCCCCGAGTCATGGACTCCTCCTCTCTGCGCACACTCCTCCGTCTCTCTTCCCGACACTCACGCTTTGCTGTGCTCCCTACGCGCCAGCGGTGGGGGCGCGGCGTGTATGCGCACCGTGCCCCCACCGCCGACAATCAGGCGACGCGCGTCCAGTGCCGCATGGCAGCCCGCAGCAGCTCCTGCACGGCAGCGGCCAGCAGAGTCGTGACGACCGCGATCAGCGCCGCCGTGCCGTGCCCCACGAGGGAGGCACCGAACACGGCCACGACGATGATCACTACGAGCGGCACCACGGCCGCTCTGGCCCGAGGCGGGAGGGAACGTGCATGATGGACATCGACAGTCCTCACGAGGTTGTCCTTTCTGTCTTCGCACACTGTGCGGGGTCGGTTGAGCCGCACCCCCTGCCGGGCCTGGAAACCATGCAGGGTGGTGCGGCGGTTCACGTGTCACACGCTGTTGCCTGCGGTGCCGGACTAGGAACTGCACGCTTCCCCTGCCCCCACCGCGCACGAAGTCCGAGCCGCGCCCGACCCTCGATGACTTCAACCGTACATTCGCGAAGCTAGCTTCGCAAGCAACGTACGATCCAACTTCCCTTCATTGATTGGCGAGTTGATCCATCCCTGCCTGGTCGGCGCGGAAGGGTCGCTGGGTGGCCGAGTTGACGCCGCCACGTCCGCCGGTACATCCCATACGCGGCCTCGGAGATCGTCGGGTCCGGTTCGAACTGCGCCCACCAGTGCTGACCCATCGCTCCCCTGTGCGCGGTGACCGGACGGCCGCGGAGTGGACCTGGGAACAGGAGCGCTCTCGCGTCTTCGCGCGCTAATCGCGAGCGCTGATCGGTATCGATGTCACTGCCGGAGTACTGTCGACGTGGCCTCGCGTGGCAGCCCAAGATCTGACTCTTGCTGCTGATGGTGTGCCGAGATCGCAGGGTCGACGGCATGCGTTTGAGCACATCCCTCCGGACCCACCGGGAGGCCGAGCGACAGAAGAACTGGCGACTGGCCGAGGGTGTCGGAGGAGTTCGACGGCCGCAGCCGGTCGATGGGCTCGGCGCTAGGAATCCGGGAGCCGCCGGGAGCCGGATCCCGAACTTGGCTCCCAAACGGCTCCCAAAACGACCCCCGGAACCACTCAGGGGCCCGACCCGCTAAGCGGATCAGGCCCCTGACCTGGTACTACGGCGTCGGGGTGGCGGGATTTGAACCCACGACCTCTTCGTCCCGAACGAAGCGCGCTGCCAAGCTGCGCCACACCCCGGTACAACGGGGACTACTCTAGCTGACCGCTCGGCGTAGGTGAAATCAGGTTTCGCGGGGGACGAGGGTCAGGAGGGTGGCCTCGGGGGGGCAGGCGAAGCGGACCGGGGTGTAGCGGTTGGTGCCGCAGCCGGCGGAGACGTGGAGGTAGCTGGTGTGGCCCGGGGTCTCGTGGGTGGAGAGGCCCTTGACGCGGCCCGGGTCGATGTCGCAGTTGGTGACCAGGGCGCCGTAGAAGGGGACGCAGAGCTGGCCGCCGTGGGTGTGGCCGGCGAGGATCAGCGGGTAGCCGTCGGCGGTGAAGGAGTCGAGGACCCGCAGGTAGGGGGCGTGCACCACGGCCAGGGAGAGGTCGGCGTCGCGGTCCGGGCCGCCGGCGACCTCCGCGTAGCGGTCGCGGCGGATGTGCGGGTCGTCGAGGCCGGTGAGGGCGATCTCGGCGCCGGCCGCCTTGATGCGACCGCGGGCGTTGGTGAGGTTGGCCCAGCCGGCGGCGTCGAAGGCGTCGCGCAGCTGCCACCAGGGGTTGCGCGGCACGTTGCGGGCAGGCGCGTTGCCGTTGAGGCCGTGGCGGCCGGTGGCGCGCTCGGCGAGGTAGCGGGCCGGGTTGCGCAGCCGCGGCGCGTAGTAGTCGTTGGAGCCGAAGACGTACGCGCCGGGGAGTTCGAGGAGCGGGCCGAGCGCGTCCAGGACCTCGGGGACGCCCTCCGGGTCCGAGAGGTTGTCCCCTGTGTTGATCACGAAGTCGGGCCGCAGCCCGGCCAGGGACTGGAGCCAGCGGCGCTTCTTGTTCTGTCCGGACACCATGTGGATGTCGGAGACCTGCAGTAACCGCAGTGGCGGCATCCCGGGCCGCAGCACGGGCACGGTCACGCGGCGCAGGCGGAAGGCCCTGGCCTCGTAGCCGGCGGCGTAGGCGACCGTGGCGGCGGAGAGCGCGGTCACCGCGAGCGCGGCTTTGAGGGAGGCCTTCAGGGGAACGGCGTATCGGGCACGCATGGGTCCCATCGTTTCATGACTGCCACAATGGCTCGCATGACCACCTTTAAGTCCCGACTGCAGAGCGACCTCACGACCGCGATCAAGGAGCGGGACGAGCTGCGCTCGGCCACGCTGCGGATGACGCTGGCCGCGATCACCACCGAGGAGGTCGCCGGCAAGACCGCCCGCGAGCTCTCGGACGAGGAGGTGCAGAAGGTCGTCGCGCGGGAGGCGAAGAAGCGGCGCGAGGCGGCCGAGGCGTTCCAGAGCGGCGGCCGGCCCGAGCAGGCGGCGCGGGAGTTGGCCGAGGGTGAGGTGCTCACCAGCTACCTGCCGAAGCAGCTGAGTGACGAGGAGCTGGCGGCGCTGGTCGCCGAGGCGGTGGCCGAGGCGCGGGCGGGCGGCGCGGAGGGGCCGCGGGCGATGGGCGCCGTGATGAAGATCGTGAACCCGAAGGTCGCGGGCCGCGCCGAGGGCGGCCGGGTGGCCGCGGCGGTCAAGAGCGCTCTGGCGGGCTGAGCCGGCGGGCCGCCGCCCGCGAGCGGGCGGCGGCGAACATGGCGGCGGGGAACATGGCGAACAGGACACGGTGGCGGCGGCGAGCCGGGGCTGGGCCTTGCGTTGCGCCCGGTACTCGGGCTCGGTCAGGCTGACGCGGGCTCCGTCGGCGTTCCAGGGAGTAGGGGTAGCCGTCGCCGACCTCGTCGATGGAGCCAGCACGGGGAGCGGGCCCACGGCGACGCAGAGGACGCTCCACAGCAGGAGCCCGCCGGGAAACGGACCAGGGGGCCCCTGCGGCCCGCCCGCGCGAGCGGGAAGACCGCGGCGAGGACCGGCACGGCGCTCGCCGGTAACAGCGGGGCGCCGGGGAGCAGCGAGCGCCATCATCAAGGCGCGAGGACCGCAAAGGGTCAGGGCGAGCGGCACGGGCCTCTCGGGTGGCGCGGAAGTGGTAGCGCGGTCGTGACGGGCGGGTTGACGAATCCGCGCACCGTCTCGGTCGAGTGGCCGTCCGCCCAGCGGCAGACGTAGCTCAGCGGCCGGTAGCTCTGCCCGACGCCGGAGAAGGCGGCTGGGCGGTGGTGGGCGCACCGGTGCCGTAGCGCTCCTCGCCGCACTCCGCATGGGGGCCGTGAGCGGCCAGGACCACCGCATGCCGAGCCCGAGGGCAGGGCGAGTGCGGACACGAGTGAGGCCCACGTGAGCGCGTTGTCACGTGGGCCTCACTCGTGCGACCGGCTGGCGGTCAGTCCTGGCCTCTGCCGCCGCCGTTGCCGTTGCCGTTGCCGTTGCCCCAGGTGTCGGGCCACTCGATGTCGGGGAAGTCCGGGATGTCGGGGATGCCGACGTCACCGGAGTCGTTGCCTCCACCGCCGTTGTCGTTGCCGCCGTTGCCGCCGTTGCCGTTGTCGCGGTCGTCCTCGTCGCGGTCGCCGTCCTCGCGGTCACGCTCGCGGTCGCTGGCGCGGGGGACGTCGACCTCGTTGAACTGGCCGGCGGGGACGCCTTCCAGGGCGCCGATCATCGCCTGGCGCCAGATCGGGCCCGCCACGCCGGCGCCGCTGGCGCGTTCGAAGTACTGGCCGCCGATGGTGATGTCCTCCATCGGGATCAGCTCGGCGTCGCCGCCGACCCGGACCGCAGTGGAGATCTCCGGGGTGTAGCCGACGAACCACACGTTCCGACGCTCGTCCGAGGTACCGGTCTTGCCGGCGTTGTCGCGGTCGGTGAGGCCGACCGCCGCGCCCGTACCGTCCTCCACCACGCCGCCGAGCATCGCGTTGATGGTGTCCGCGGTGTGGGCCGACATCACGGCCTCGCACTCCGACTCGGGGACCTCGAGCTCCTCGCCCTCCGCGTTGGTGACGGAGGTGATGGCGATCGGGGTGCAGTAGGTGCCACGGTTGGCGAAGGTGGCGTAGGCGTTGGCCATCATCAGCGGCGTCGTCTCGTGGGCACCGAGGGTGGCCGAGGGGTCGGTGGGCAGCTGCTCGTCGTTGCCCCGGGTCACGCCCATGGACCTGGCCATCTCGACGGTGTCGCAGAGGCCGGTCTGCTCCTCGAGCAGCACGAAGTAGGTGTTGATCGACTCGGCGAGCGCCGAGGTCATGTCCCACTCGCCCTCCTCGTCCTCGCGCTCGTTGCCCACCTCCCACTCGCCCGAGCCGGCCGGCTGGTTCTCACAGTTGCGGAACCGGTCCATCTCGACGGTCATCTCGTGGTCGGTCTCGTAGGTCTGAGCCGGTGAGATCCCGTTCTCCAGCGCGGCGGCGGCCGTGAACGGCTTGAAGGTGGAGCCGGGCTGGAAGCCGTTGACCGAGCCGCCCATGCCGGCCGAGACGTTGAGGTTGATCGCCGTCTGGTTCTGGGTGGCGTCGACGCCGTACGGCCTGCTCTGCGCCATCGACAGGATGCGGCCGGTGCCGGGCTCGACCTGGACGACGGCGGCCACGACCGGGTCGGTCTCGTCGGCGCCCTCCCGGGCGGCCTCGGCCGCGGCGGCCTGGGCCTGCGGGTCGAGGGTGGTCTGGATGGTGAGGCCGCCGAGGCGCCAGAGCGCCATGCGGTCCTCCTCGGTCTCGCCGAAGACCGGGTTGTTCAGGATCTCCTGGCGCACGTAGTCGCAGAAGAAGCCGGAGTCGTCGACGGCGGTGGTGCAGCCGGTGCGCGGCTCGCTGATGTCGAGGCCGAGCTCCTGCTCGGACGCCGCGTCGGCCTCCTCCTGGGTGATCGCGTCGTTGTCCGCCATGCGCTGGAGGACGACGTTGCGCCGGTCGAGGGCCGTCTCCGGGTTGACCGTCGGGTCGTAGCGGGACGGGGACTGCACCAGGCCGGCCAGCATGGCGGCCTCGTGGAGCTCGAGGTCGGCGGCCGACTTGGAGAAGTACCGCTCGGCGGCGGCCTCGATGCCGTACGCCTGCTGCCCGAAGTAGGTGATGTTCAGGTAGTTCTCCAGGATCTCGTCCTTGGTGAGCTCCTGTTCGAGCTGGATCGCGTACTTGATCTCCTGGATCTTGCGGCCGAGGCCGGCGGCGCCGGTCTGCTGGGTGGCCTCCGCGATCGCCTCCTGGTCGTCGCCGGCGGCCTCGACGAAGACGTTCTTCACGTACTGCTGGGTGAGGGTGGAGGCGCCCTGCTCGACGGATCCCGAGCCGAGGTTGGTGGTCAACGCGCGGATGATGCCCTGGAGGTCGACGGCGCCGTGCTCGTAGAAGCGGGCGTCCTCGATGGCGACGACGGCCTGCGGCACGATGCCCATCTGGTCCAGGTCGACGACCGTGCGGTTGCGGAACGAGACCTCGGCGATCTGGTTGCCCTCGGCGTCCAGGATGGTGGAGGTCTGGCTGAGCGGGGGGCGCTCCATTTCGGCGGGGATCTCGTCGAAACCCTCCATGGTGCCGCGCGCCGCGAGGCCGAGCGCGCCCACCGCGGGGAGCGCCAGGCCGGCGAGCACCGCGCCGGACAACACGCTTACCCCGAGAAACCTGGCGATTAGACCCGTGGCGCTCTGCCCGCCGCCCGGCCGCTTACTTCCCATGGCGCAAGCCTACGGTCTCGACGGCCGGACACGGGAGCCGGCATTCCCCTAGGCTGGCTGAAAGCCGCCCACTTCTGGACGTCACCTGCGTCACTCTTTCGAGTGAACTTGGGTGTGGCGTAGTCGGAATGGATCATCCAACGTTGGCCCTGCGGGGGTGTTGGCGGTCAGCGCGGCTTCCGTAACGTCCTCCGCATGAGTCTGGCTACCGACCGGAGTGAGCGGAGCGTGGTGCGTGACGGGCGCGGCGGGTGTGACGTGCGCGGTGGGGGTTGGACCGCGCGGGCGGCCTGTCGTGCGGCGGACCCGGACGAGTTGTTCGTGCAGGGCGCGGCGCAGAACCGCGCCAAGGCGGTGTGCAACGGCTGCCCGGTGCGGACCGAGTGTCTGGCCGACGCGTTGGACAACCGGGTGGAGTTCGGCGTCTGGGGCGGCATGACCGAGCGGGAGCGGCGGGCGCTGCTGCGGCGGCGCCCCATGGTGACCTCCTGGCGGCGGCTTCTCGAGTCGGCGCGCAGCGAGTACGAGCGGAGCGAGTACGAGTGAGGCGCGGCGGTGGCGGGGCGTGACCGGTTGGCGAGGGTCAGCTGAACGACGGTTCCGCGCCGTCGGACTGGCCGAGGCGGTCGCCGATGGCGCGTAGCCCGGCGAGGTCGTGCACGTCCTCGGAGAGCGCGGGCACCTCGACGACCGGCACCCTGGGGTGGACGGCGGTGAACCTGGCCATCGTGCGGGACTCGCGGGTCAACTGGCGCATGCGTTCCGCGTGCACGCGCAGCAGGCCTGCGGCCCGGGCGTCGTCCTCGGTGTCGCCGGCCTCGAGCACCTCGGCGGCGGCGACGGCGCGTTCGGCGGAGAGGTGGGTGGCGTCCGAGGTGTGCACGCGGTTGAGGACCAGGCCGGCGAGCGGCATCCGCTCGGTGGCGAGCCGCTCCACGAAGTAGGCGGCCTCGCGCAGCGCGTCCCGCTCTGGGGCGGCGACGACGAGAAAGGCGGTGCCGGGCGCCTGGAGCAGCCGGTAGGTGGCGTCGGCGCGGGTGCGGAAGCCGCCGAACATGGTGTCCATGGCGGCCACGAAGGTCTGCACGTCGCGCAGCAGGGCGGTGCCGAGCACCTTGCCGAGCGTGCCGGTGACGAGGGAGAGGCCGGCCATGCCGAGGCTCATCACCTTCCGCCCGGCCCGGCCGCCGGCCTTGGCCGGGGCCATCAGCACGCGGATGAACCGGCCGTCGAGGAACGAGCCAAGGCGCTGCGGCGCGTCGAGGAAGTCGAGCGCGGAACGGCTCGGCGGCGTGTCCACGACGATCAGGTCCCACTCGCCGCGGGCGGCCAGCTGGCCGAGCTTCTCCATCGCCATGTACTCCTGGGTGCCGGCGAAGCCGGCGGAGAGCGACTGGTAGAAGGGGTTGTCCAGGATCGCCCGGGCGCGGGCGGGGTCGGCGTGCGCCTCGACTATCTCGTCGAAGGTGCGCTTCATGTCGAGCATCATCGCGAACAGCTCACCGCCGGCGGACGTGTCGATCCCGGGGACGGGGCGCGGCACGTTGTCCAGCTCGGTGAGCCCCATGGACTGCGCCAGCCGTCGGGCCGGGTCGATGGTCAGCACGACGACGCGACGGCCGCGCTCGGCGGCCCGCACGGCGAGCGCGGCGGCGGTGGTCGTCTTCCCGACGCCGCCTGCGCCGCAGCAGACGACGATCCGCGTCGCGGGGTCGTCGAGCAGCGGATCGACCTCCAACGGGTTCGCCTCGGCGGCGACCGCCTGCCCGGCGGTCGCCTGGCCGGCGGAGCGGGACGCCTCGGCGGCGCCTTGCCCACCGCCGGCGGCGGCCTGCCGCGTCGCGGCCTCGGCCGGCGCGGCAGCGGCGAGGCGCGGCTCCGGCACCCGGCCGGCGGGGCGGGACGCCTGCCCGGCGGGGCGCGAGCCGCCAGCGGCGGCGGCCGCCGGCCGGCCGGTGGCCGCGACGGGCACCGCGCGGCCCGGCACGGCGGCGGTGTTCGCGCCCGCTGGCGCGGTCGGGAACACGGCCCGGTGCCGCGGCCCCTCGGCCGAGTGGGAATCGGGCGACGAAACGACGGCGACGCTTACCGGTCGGGCCTCGCACGCCGAGTCGCCCGACTCACGCGGCGGCTGAGCCGGCTCGACCGCCCGCCCGGCAAGGCCGGTCGCCTGGCCGGCGGGGCGCGAGCCGCCGGCGGCACGGTCGGGCGTCGGGCGCGGTGTGTGTTCGGCGGCGGCAGCCGCCGGGGCTGGGAGGTGGGGGAGGAACCGCATGGTCACCAGTCCTGGGCGCGGAGGAGGCGGGCCAGCCGGTAGAGGCCGGCGATGTCGACGCCGTCGGGGAGGAG
>NZ_SMKC01000195.1 GCF_004348315.1 Streptomyces sp. 8K308
GTCAGGCGGCGGGCGCCGGGGAGTGGGGCGCTTCGGTCTCGGTCAGGCCGGCTTCGGCCAGGGCGGCCGCGAGACGGGCGAGGAGCGTCGGGTCGTCGAGCGGCAGCAGGGGTGGGCGCACGTGGCCGCCAGGTTGGCCGAGCAGCCCCATCGCGGCCTTGAGCTGGGCGGTGGGGGAGGCGAACCTGGCGCTGTAGTCGGGCTTGACCAGCAGCTCGACCAGCCGTTCGTAGCGGGCCGACCAGGCTCGGGCGGCGGTGAGGTCGCCGGCCCAGAAGGCCGCGTAGAAGGGCACGGCGAAGGGCGCGCCGAGGCCGCCGCCGTCGATGTTCCCGTCGCCGCCGAACTCGGCCATCACGGCCATGCCCCGGCGGTGGATGAAGCGCCCGAAGACCCGAACCGAGCCGGCCAGGGCCTCGCAGGTGCGGGCGACCTTCAACTCGTCGCCCGAACTGTCCTTGATCGCCACGACGTTGGGGAGGTCGGCGAGGCGCTCCGCGGTGGCCACGGTGATGTCGACGGCGGTGCCGCGCGGCCAGTTGTAGACCATGAGGGGCAGGTCGACGGCGTCGGTGACCCGCCGGTAGAAGTCCAGGATCTCGGCCTGGCTCGGATGCACGTAGGGCGGCGGTGTGGTGAGGACGCCGTCGGCCCCGATGGCACGCGCGTGCTCCCCGAACTCGGCGCACTCGGCGGCGGTGAACGCGCCGCAGCCGATCACCACCGGGATCCGGCCGCCGAGTTCCGCCACGGCGATCTCCGCCACCCGGCGCCGCTCGGCCGGGGTCTGCGCGAACCACTCGCCTGTGGTGCCGTTGACCAGCACGCCGTGCACGCCCTGGGCGGCGTAGAGGCGCAGCAGGGCGCGCCAGCCGGCCTCGTCGAGGGCGCCGTCCGCGGTGAACGGCGTGGGGGCGGCCGGCCAGTAGCCACGCCAGGCGACGTCATCGCGGTTCATCGGCGGCCTCCTGCAGGGGTTGTGGGATCGATTGCACACACGCTCTGCCCTGCCGGATCCGCTCGTCAACCCCTTCAGGCAGGGGAAAAGCCCGGAGAAACAGCTTATTTACTGCCTCGAAACGTCTGCCCTCTGGCATGATGAGGGGGGTCGCCGGATGGCGGCGAACTGATGTGTGGGATCGATTTCATGATCGGGGGACGCGATGGCGGTCACTCTGGACGAGGTGGCGGACGCCGCCGGCGTGTCCAAGAGCACGGCTTCCCGGGTGCTGAGCGGCTCACCACGGGTCAGCGCCCGGGCCAGGCGCGCCGTGCTGGCCGCCGCCGAGCGGCTCGGCTACCGGGCCAACCGGATCGCCAGCGGGCTGCGCACCCGGCGCAGCAACCTGGTGGGCCTCGTCGTGACCAACCTCGTCAACGCGTCCTTCCACGCCATCACCTCGGTGGTCCACCGGCGTCTCGACGAACTCGGGTACCAGGTGCTGCTGTGCATCACCGAGGCCGATCCGGCCAGGGAGCGGCGCTACCTCGAGGCGCTGCTCGACCACCGGGTGGACGGGCTGATCATCATCGGCACGGGCGAGAACACCGACCTGCTCACGAGCGTGGAGGCGGCCGGCATCCCCGTGGTGAACCTGATCAGGTCGCCCGAGGGCGCGCCGGGCGACGCCGTCATGGCCGCCGACCGGGAGGGGGCGGTGCTCGCCACCCGGCACCTACTGGAGCTCGGCCACCGGCGCGTCGCCTTCGTCGGCGGCCCCGCCTCGGTGGACTCCGGGCGCGAGCGGTTCGCGGGCTTCGTCCAGGCCCTCGCGGAACGGGGCCTCGAGCCCGACCCCGAGTCGGTGCTGCGCGGCCCCTACGAGGTGCCCTTCGGAGACCAGGCCGTGGCCAGGCTGATGGACGGCGGCACGGGGCGCCCGCGCCCCACCGCCCTCTACAGCGCCAACCACGAGGCGACCTTCGGGCTGCTCGGCGCGCTGGTGCGGTTCGGGATCCGGGTGCCGGACGAGCTGTCCCTGGTCTGCCACGAGGAGGCGCCGTTCTTCGCCTACTGGCACCCACCGCTGACCATCGTCGACAACGCCGCCTCCGACATGGGGGAGTTGGCCGCCGAGCAGCTGCTGCGCCGCATCGGGCCCGGCGCGGCACGCGGCGGCGAGGCGACGCGCGCGCTGCGGGTGGGCGCCCGCCTCGTCATCCGGAAGTCCACGGCCGCCCTCGCCTGACCCGACGCCGGCACGCCGTGCCGCGCCGGCCGTCAGTCGCGCCCTGCGGGGGAGCCGGTCTCCGGGAGTTCGGCCGCCAGGGACGCGGCGGCGCGGATCAGGGGGAGGGCGAGGAGCGCGCCCGCGCCCTCGCCGACCGTCACGCCCTGGTCGAGCAGCGGCTCCATGGCCATGCGATCCAACGCCTTGGCCTGCCCCGGCTCCCCGCTGGCCTGGCCGGCCAGCCACCAGTCGGGGGCCCGGAAGGCGATCCGCTGGCCCACCAGCGCGCACGCCGCCGAGACGACCCCGTCGAGGACCACCGGCGTGCGCCGGACCGCGCACTGCAGCAGGAAGCCCGTCATCGCCGTCAGGTCGGCGCCGGCGACGGCGCCGAGGAGCCGCAGCTGGTCGCCGAGCACCGGCCTGGCCCGCCGCAGGCCGTCCCTGACGGCCGCGCACTTCCGCATCCACGTCAGGTCGTCGATGCGCTGCCCGCCCCTGCCGGTCACCACCGAGGCGTCCGTGCCGCACATGGCGGCGATCAGCACGCCGGCGGCGGTCGTGCCGCCCACCGAGATGTCGCCGAGCACCAGCAGGTCGGTGCCCGAGTCGGCCTCCTCGTCGGCGATGGCGACGCCGGCGCGGAACGCCCGCTCGGTCTCCTCCTCGGTGAGCGTGTCCTCGATGTCGAGCCGCCCCGAGCCGCGCCGCACCCGGTACCGGCTGACGTCCTCGGGGAGTTCGTCGGCCGGGCAGTCGAGCGACAGGTCGACGACGCGCAGCGGGACGCCGGCCTGGCGGGCCAGCACGGCGGCCGGGCTCGTGCCGTTCAGCGCCTCCCGCACCAGGTCCGTGGCGCCGCCGGCCGGGCGGGCCGAGACGCCCATCGAGGCCACCCCGTGGTCGCCGGCGAACAGCACCGCCCTGGGCCGCTCGACGGCGGTCACCGGCACCCGGCCCTGGGCGGCGGCCAGCCAGGCGCCGATCTCGTCGAGCCGGCCAAGTGCCTTGGGCGGCACGCCGATCCGCGCCCGCCGCTCCTCAGCCTGCCGCCGGAGCCTGGCACTCGGCCGCTCGATGAGATCGCCGAAGTCATCGAGGTTCACGCCGCCGAGGTTCACACCGCCGTCACTCATGGCACACGAGAGTAGCGCTCCGGCTCTCGCGCCCCCGCGCGTGGCTCAGCCGCGCAGCGCCAGCGCACAACCGGCCGTCATCAGCAGCACCTGTTCGCACTCGGCGGCCACCGCCGCGTTGAGCCGGCCGAGCTCGTCGCGGAAGCGGCGGCCGGCCCGGGTGGCGGGCACCACGCCCGAGCCGACCTCGTTGCTCACCAGCACCACCCGGCGCCGCGTCGCCCTGACCGCGGCGACCAGCGCCGCCGTCCGGTCGCCGAGCGCCCGCGTGCCGCGGCCTTCCCAGGCGCCCACCGTGTCCATGGCGTCCGTCAGCCACAGGGCGAGGCAGTCGATCAACAGCGGCGGCCCGTCCCGGAGTTCCAGCAGCGGCACCAGATCGCGGGTCTCCACCGTGGTCCAGCCCGCCGGCCGCCGCTCCCGGTGCTCCGCCACCCGGGCCCGCCACTCGGGGTCGTCGGCACGCTCCCCACCGGTGGCCGCGTAGACGACGTCGGGGAAGGACGCGAGACGCCGCTCGGCCTCGGCCGACTTGCCGGACCGCGCGCCGCCCAACACCAGGGTGCGGCGCGGGGGTTCCGGCACCTCCCGGAAGTCGCCCACCAGCAGCGCGCCACCGTCGGGCACCGCACGCGCGCCGGCCGCGGCGAGCCGTCTGCGGAGCTCGGCGCCCGGCGGCACGTCGTGGTCCAGGTGCACCGCGACCACGTCCGTGGTCAGCGCCACGGCGCCGGCCGCGCGCAGCCTGGCCAGCGCGTCCGGCCGGCCCACCACGTCGAGCACGCACAGGTCGTAGGGGGCGGCGCCGGCCAGTCCTGCGGGGGCGCCGCCCGGCGGCAGATAGAGCAGCCGGCCGCCGTCCGGTCCTGTCACCGCGTAGCCCGTGCCGGGGGTGTCCATGGCGACGGCGGTGACCCGGTGGCCGCTGAGCAGCGTCAGCTCCCGGCCGTCCGGCAGCCGCACCGGGCCGGGCAGACCCGGCGGGAACTCGAGCGCCGGACCGTCGTGCGGGTGGGTCAGCAGCACCTGCCGCACCCCGGCGAGCGACCGCCCGGCCCGGGCCGCGGCCAGCGCGACGCCCGGCGTCAGGTCGAGCAGCAGGACCCCGTCGACCAGGAGCGAGGCCGCCGTTCTGACGTCCTCGCCGAGCGCGCGGGCGCAGCCGGCGCACGGGCAGCCGGGGCGGGGGAGGCCGGCGGGGGCACCGGTGCCGAGCAGGGTGGCGTCCATGGCCTGATCCTCTCGGATCCGCCCGGCTCGACGGCTGATGTGCGCGGGTGTGCCCCGCGGGACGGGCCGGTGATCTACTCTGCGAGCAGGAAGTCGCGGCCGGGTGGTTCATCAGGAGGCGGACATGGCGTGGGAGTGGCGGTTCGAGAAGGCGGACGGCACGACGACGGAGCCCTCCCAGGACCCGGGCGACTTCGGGACCCAGGGCGACGCGGAGTCGTGGATCGGGGAGATCTGGGGCGAGTTGCTCGACGAGGGCGTGGACCAGGTGACGCTCCTCGAGGACGGCCGCGAGATCTACGGACCGATGAGCCTGCACTCGGCGTTGGACGAGTGACGCGGGCCGGGCCCTACCGGGAGCCGGGCGCTCAGGCCTCGCCCAGCGTGACCTCGGCGGACCTCCGCTCGCCGTCCCGCGCGTAGCGGACCCGCACGGTGTCGTCCGGCTGGTGCGAGGCCAGCGCCTCGGTGAGCGACACCACGTCGGTGATCGGCTCGGAGCCCAGTTTCACGAGCACGTCGCCCGGGCGCAGCCCGGCCCGGTCTGCGGGGCCGCCCTCGGCGACGTCGACGAGCGCGGCGCCGGCCGGCTCGAAGCCGTCGCCGAGCACGGTGCGCACCGAGACGCCGAGCGCGGCGCGCCCCGAGTCCACGACCCGGCCGTGCTCGATCATCTGGTCGGCCAGGGAGGTCACGGTGGCGGCGGGGATCGCGAAGCCGATGCCGGGGGCCTGGCCGCCGCCGAGCCCCGGGTCCCTGGCGGCCAGCGTGGGGATGCCGATGACGTCGCCCGACAGGTCGACCAGCGCGCCCCCGCTGTTGCCCGGGTTGATGGCGGCCGAGGTCTGCACCATGTTGCCGAGCGTCGTCTGGCCCTCGCCCTCGCTCACCGAGCGGCCGACGGCCGAGACGATGCCCTGGGTGACGCTGGACGAGAGGCCGAGCGGGTTCCCCATCGCGAGGACGATCTGGCCGACCTCCACGCGTGAGGAGTCGCCGAAGTCGGCGGGCCGCAGCCCGTCGGGCGGGTCGGTCAGCTCGATCACCGCCAGGTCCTGCGGCGGGTAGGACGACACCAGGCGGGCGCTGAGCGGCGTCTGGCTGGTGGCGAGCAGCACCTCGAACTCCCGGCCCTGGCCCACCACGTGCGCGTTGGTCACGATGTGGCCCGAGTCGTCGTAGAGCACGCCCGAGCCGAGGCCGTCCTCGGTGGTGATCTGCACGACGGACGGCAGCGCGTCCCGCACCACGTCCTGGTAGGCGGCCTCCAGGTCGCCAGGGATGGCGTGCGGGACGGGGGGATCCTCGGCCGCCGACGAGGAGTCGCCGGTGCAGCCGCCGGCCAGCAGCAGCGCCGCCGCGCAGCCGGCGGCCGTCCACGCGGTCGCTCGCGGGTCTCGGGAGTCCGTGCGCCCTCTCACAACGGCAGTCTGGCCGCCGCCCACGCGCCCCGCGAGCGGCGACCGCCGTTCGAGTGTCGGCCGGACAGGGCCGGACAGGCCCTAGCGGCGGGGCTCCTCGCCGCGCTTGATCTGGGGCCTCGGCAGCCGCATCCGGCGCATCTGCATGGTGCGCATCAGGGCGTAGGCCGTGGTGCCGCGCAGGTTCTCGCCGGGGAAGCGGTCCCGCAGCTGCTTCTTCAGCCGGCGCGAGAGCAGCACCGAGTCGAACACGATCATCACGATGACCGCCAGCCACAGCAGCAGCGCGATGTTCCGCGCCGCGAGCGACGGCAGCATGCTCAGCACCAGGATCAGCACCGCGATGGGCAGGAAGTACTCCGCCACGTGCCACTTGGCGTCCACGAAGTCCCGCACGAACCGCCGCACGGGGCCGCGGTCCCGGGCCGGCAGGTGCCGCTCGTCACCGGAGAGCAGGGCCTCGCGCTGCTTGTTCATCGCCGTCCGGCGCTGCTCCCTGGCACGCCTCGCCGCCTCCTTGCGGTTGGTCGGCGGCTTGACGACGGCACGCCGCAGCGCCTCGGCCTCGCTGCGCTTCGGCGTGGGGCGTCCCTTGGGCGCCTGCGGGTCGCGGCCCCTGGGCTCTTCCCGCTCGGCTTCGGCGGAGCGGGCCTGGTCTTCTTTCGAACGGCTTCGGAACACGACTCCAAGCCTACGGTCTCGCCCGGCGGGACGACCCCGGCCGCCCGGCACGATCACGCAACGGACGCTTCAGGACGCCTCAGACCGGCGCCGCCGGCCAGAACGTGGGGTGTATGCGGACGCCCTGCGTAATCGTTCTGAGGTAGGAGCCATTCGCGGCCGAGCGATGCGCTAATGGAGGGGCGACCCGTAGGGTAGTAGGGGATCAGCAGGATGGTCACAGGTTCGAGCCCGGTATGAAGGGGGCGCGCGAGGCCCATGAGCGGTGTGATGAAGCGGATGGGGATGATCTTCCGCGCGAAAGCCAACAAGGCCCTTGACCGGGCCGAGGATCCGCGCGAGACGCTCGACTACTCGTACCAGAAGCAGCTGGAGCTGCTGCAGAAGGTGCGGCGCGGCGTCGCGGACGTGGCCACCTCGCGCAAGCGGCTCGAGCTCCAGCTGAACCAGCTCAACGGCCAGTCCGGCAAGCTGGAGGAGCAGGGCAGGAAGGCGCTGGCGCTGGGTCGGGAGGACCTGGCCCGCGAGGCGCTGACCAGGCGCTCCGGGCTCCAGCAGCAGATCGCCGACCTCCAGCAGCAGCACGAGACGCTGCAGAACGAGGAGAACAAGCTCACCCTGGCGGCCCAGCGGCTCCAGGCCAAGGTGGACGCGTTCCGCACCCGCAAGGAGACGATCAAGGCCACCTACACGGCGGCCCAGGCGCAGACCAGGATCGGCGAGGCGTTCTCCGGCATCTCCGAGGAGATGGGCGACGTCGGCCTTGCCATCCAGCGCGCCGAGGACAAGACGGCCCAGCTCCAGGCCCGCGCCGGCGCCATCGACGAGCTGCTGGCCTCCGGCGCCCTGGACGACGCGTCCGGCTCCTCCAAGGACGACCTCACGGCCGAGCTCGACCGGATCTCAGGCAACGCGGACGTCGAGTTCGAGCTGGAGCGCATGAAGGCCGAGCTTGCCGGCGGCAGTTCCGCCGGGCGCCAGGCCATCGAGGGCGGCTCCGGCGTCGAGGAGCGTCAGGAGGAGCAGCGCTCCCCGAGGCTCGACAAGCAGTGACCGCTACCCGGCGGTGACCACCCCCTACGAGACGGCCGGAGGGCAACATGATCGTGCGGATCATGGGGGAGGGGCAGGTGCGGTTGGACGACAGCCACTTCCCCGAGTTGAACAAGCTCGACGACGAGTTGCTCGACGAGGTCGAGTCCGGCGACCCGGAGGGCTTCCGGCGCACCCTCGGCGCCCTACTCGCGGCCGTCAGGACCCTCGGCACGCCCCTGCCGGACGACGCCCTCGAGCCCTCGGAGCTGATCCTGCCCGCACCAGACGCGTCCATCGACGAGGTGCGGGCCATGCTCACCGAAGACGGCCTCATCCCCGACTGACCACTCCGCCATCGTGAATCCCGAGCAAGGCGCCGGCGCCCGACAGTGGCTGCGGGTGCACCCCCTGGCACTGGACGCGCTGATCGCCGCGGCCGTGTTCGTGGTGGTGATCGTCGCGTCCGTGACCATGTCCGCCGGCGGCACCCCCGGCTTCGGCAAGCGCGAGCTGCCGGCCCACACGGTGGTGCTGACGATGCTGGCCTGCGCCGCGCTGGTCGCCAGGCGCCGCGCGCCCATGACCGTGCTGGCTCTGGTCAGCGCGATCAGCGTGCTCGAGCTGCTGCTCGGCACGCAGTCGCACCCGCCGAGCGAGCGGCACGCCTCCCTGGCCATGACGGTGGTGATCGCCGTCTTCACGGTCGCGATGCGCACCGACCGGCACACCACCTTCCGGGTCGCCGCGGTCACCGTCGCCGCCTTCATCCCCGTGACCATGCTGCTCGGCGCCCAGCCCTGGTACACCTCGGAGAACCTGGGCACCGTCGCCTGGCTCGGCCTGGCCGCCACGCTCGGCGAGGCGGTGCGCACCAGGCGCGCCATCGTGGACGCCATCAGGGAGCGGGCCGAGCGCGCCGAGCGCACCCGCGAGGAGGAGGCCAGGCGGCGGGTGGCCGAGGAGCGGCTGCGGATCGCCCGCGAGCTGCACGACGTCGTCGCCCACCACATCGCCCTGGTCAACGTGCAGGCGGGGGTCGCGGCACACGTCATGGACACCCGGCCCGACCAGGCCAAGGAGGCGCTCGGCCACATCAGGCAGGCCAGCCGGCGCGCCCTCGGCGAGCTGCAGAGCACGGTGGGGCTGCTGCGCCAGCAGGACGAGCCGATCGCGCCCACCGAGCCGGCCAGGGGCCTGGCCGTGCTCGAGGAGCTGGTGGACGGCTTCACCAGGGCCGGCATGTCGGTGGCCGTGCACGCCCCGGCGGCGGAGGCGTCGCTGCCGTCCGCCGTCGACCTGGCCGCCTACCGGGTGGTGCAGGAGGCGCTGACCAACGTGCACAAGCACGCCGGAGCCGAGTCGAGCGCCAGGGTCCGCATCGTGCGCCGCGGGGTGGCCGTCGACCCGGTCCTGGACATCGTCGTCGAGGACGACGGCCCCGTCCCCGAGCGCGTCGGCGCCGCCCCGGCCGCCGCGCTGAACGGCTCCCTGGGCAGCGGCCACGGCCTCACCGGCATGCGGGAGCGTGCCGTGGCGCTCGGCGGCACGTGCGAGACCGGGCCGCGGGACGGCGGCGGCTTCCGGGTCCGGGTCACGCTGCCGCTCAACCCGCCGAGGGCGGCGGAGCCGGAGGCCGGCGAGCCGGCGGCCCGCAGGGCCGGCTGGTGCGGGTGAGTCCCGCCTGATGGGTGAGCTGAACAGGGTGGTGCTGTGATCAGGGTGGTGCTGGCGGACGACCAGGCGCTGCTGCGGAGCGCGTTCCGGGTCCTGGTGGACTCGGACCCGGACATGACCGTCACCGGGGAGGCGTCGGACGGCGCCGAGGCGCTGCGGGTGATCCGCGAGGCCGGCGCCGACGTGGTGCTGATGGACATCAGGATGCCCGGCGTGGACGGCCTGGCCGCCACGCGCGCCATCAGCGCCGATCCCGCGCTGGCCGGGGTGCGGGTAGTGATCCTGACCACCTTCGAGTCCGACGACTACGTGGTGCAGGCGCTGCGGGCGGGCGCCTCCGGCTTCCTCGGCAAGGGCGCGGAACCGGCCGAGCTGCTGAGCGCCATCCGGCTGGCCGCGGCCGGCGAGTCGCTGCTCTCGCCCGCCGCCACCCGCGGGCTGATCGCCCGCTTCCTCGCCCAGTCCGACGGGAGCGAGCCGGTGGACGACCGCGTCCTCGACGTGCTCACGGCCCGCGAGCGCGAGGTGCTCGTCGAGGTGGCCGGCGGCCTGTCCAACGACGAGATCGCGGGGCGGCTCTCGGTCAGCCCGCTGACGGTGAAGACCCACATCAACCGGCTGCTGACCAAGCTCTCGGCGCGCGACCGCGCCCAGCTCGTGGTCACCGCCTACGAGACGGGCCTGGTGCGGCCGCGCTCCGCCTGAGCGGCCTCCCGGGGCCGCCGCCTCACAGGAACATGGCGGACGGGATGTACGGGGCCGGCGGGCGCATCCCCCGCAGGCACAGGTAGCCGTCGGGGGCCAGTTCGAGCCCGGCCGCGAGCCCCACGTCCACCGCCCACTCCTGCTCCGCCGTCAGCCGCGGCACAGTGGCCGTCCCGCCCGGCGGCCGGCTCAGCAGCGCCGAGGCCAGCAGCCGTACCGCGATCCGCCGCGAGGTGGCCGCGAGCAGCTCGACGGTGCCGTCGTCGTCCAGGTAGCAGTAGCCGCTGCCGCCGAGGTCGTCCGCCACCACCACCCGGCAGTGCAGCAGCAGCTCCCGGTGGTCGGGGCCGTGCGCGCCGCCGCGCAGCCTGCGGTCCACCGAGTCCATCAGGTCGAGGTGCGCCGGGCCGCCCTCGATCGCGGGACCGTCCGGCGCGGCGAGCCGCGACGCGTCCACCGGGCCGGTCATCCGCATCACCGGGTGGAGGGTGAATCCGGCGGCCCGGTGCACCCGGGCCGCCAGCGGGTCGCCGTTGCCGCAGATCATCCCGCGCAGCGCGCCCCTGGCGTGCGTCATGGCCCGGCGCAGCAGCGCGGTGCCCACGCCCTTGCCGCGCGCCCGGGGGTCCACGACCAGCAGCGAGAGGCCCCACAGGCCCTCGCGCCTGCTGGCCAGCGCCGCGCCGACGGGACGCCCGGCGGTGTCCTCGGCCAGCCAGCAGCCGCCGGGGTCGGTGTCCGCCAGGTGTCTGACCCTGCGGTGGAAGCGCGCGGTGCGCGGCGGCGACCAGTACCCCTCGGCCTCGCCCCGCGCGGCCAGCACCACCTGTCGCACGGCCTCGGCGTCGGCGCGGGTGTCACGTACCTGGCGCAACAGCATGACCCCATCCTGGCCCGGCGGCGCGGGTCCTGTCCCGCCGGGCGTCGGACGTGCTGCTCCACCGGGCCTACGGCAGTGCCAGCATGCGCTCCAGCGCGAGCTTGGCGAAGTGCTCGGTCTCCGGGTCCACCTGGATCCGGTTGACCACCCGGCCGTCGGCCAGCGACTCGAGCGCCCACACCAGGTGCGGCAGGTCGATCCGGTTCATGGTGGAGCAGAAGCAGATCGTGCGGTCGAGGAAGACGATCTCCTTGCCCTCGGGCGCGTAGCGGTTGGCGAGCCGCCGCACCAGGTTGAGCTCGGTGCCCACGGCCCACTTGCTGCCGGCCGGGGCCGCGTCCAGCATCCGGATGATGTGCTCGGTCGAGCCCACGTGGTCGGCCGCCGCCACCACCTCGTGCTTGCACTCGGGGTGCACCAGCACCTGGACGCCCGGTATCCGGGCCCTGACCTCCTCGACCGAGTCGAGCGAGAACCGGCCGTGCACCGAGCAGTGCCCACGCCACAGGATCATCCTGGCCCGGCGCAGCTGGTCGGCGGTGAGCCCGCCGTTCGGCCGGTGCGGGTTGTAGACGACGCAGTCGTCGAGCGACATGCCGAGGTCCCGGACGGCGGTGTTGCGGCCCAGGTGCTGGTCGGGCAGGAAGAGCACCTTGCCCGCGCCCTCGGGCCGCTGCCCGAACGCCCACTCCAGGGCGCGGCGGGCGTTGGACGAGGTGCAGACGGTGCCGCCGTGCCGGCCGGTGAACGCCTTGATGTCGGCCGAGGAGTTCATGTACGTCACCGGCACGGTGTCGGCGGCCACGCCGGCCTCGGTGAGCACGTCCCACGCCTCGGCGACCTGCTCGCCGGTCGCCATGTCCGCCATCGAGCAGCCGGCGGCCAGGTCGGGCAGCACGACCGACTGCGCGTCCGAGGTGAGGATGTCGGCCGACTCGGCCATGAAGTGCACGCCGCAGAAGACGATGTACTCGGCCTCGGGCCTGGCGGCCGCGTCCCTGGCCAGCTTGAACGAGTCGCCGGTGACGTCGGCGAACTGGATGACCTCGTCGCGCTGGTAGTGGTGGCCGAGCACGAAGACGCGGTCGCCGAGCCGGGCCTTGGCGGCGCGGGCCCGCTCCACCAGGTCAGGGTCGGACGGCGCCGGCAGGTCCCCAGGGCAGTCGACGCCACGCTCGCTCGCTGGGTCGGCGTCCCGGCCGAGCAGCAGAAGGGCGAGGGGAGTGGGCTCGACTCCCAGCGTCTGGGCGGTGTTCATGGCACGCACCCTTCCTTTATCGTCGTATTGACGCGATGGATCATAACTCCTTTCGCGTCAGTCTGACGACACCGATAGCGTCAGTGTGACGCGTTCCGCGTCGCGGCGGGGTGTGCGAGCATGAGACAGAGAGAAAAGGCATATGGGCGCGCCGAAGCCGGAATAGATCGGAGCGGGCGTCTGTTGCAGCACGCTGCCAGAGCATTCCGTACTACCCGGGAGATACGCAGATGTCCGTAACGGAAAAGACCGTCGAGGACGGCATCCTCGTTTCCGACGCGGCCGTGGCGAAGGTCAGGAGCCTGCTCGAGCAGGAGGGGCGTGACGACCTCGCGCTCCGCGTGGCGGTCCAGCCCGGCGGATGTTCCGGTCTGCGCTACCAGCTCTTCTTCGACGAGCGCTCGCTCGACGGCGACGTCGTCAAGGACTTCGACGGCGTCAAGGTCGTCACCGACCGCATGAGCGCGCCCTACCTGGGCGGCGCGTCGATCGACTTCGTCGACACCATCGAGAAGCAGGGCTTCACGATCGACAACCCCAACGCCACGGGCTCCTGCGCCTGCGGCGACTCCTTCAGCTGACGGTTGCGCCTGGCGGCGTGAGCGCCCCGAAGGGGCGGCGTCACGCGCCGGCATGCTGTGGCTCTGTCTCTTATACACAACTGACGCTGCCGACGACTTAA
>NZ_SMKC01000196.1 GCF_004348315.1 Streptomyces sp. 8K308
CACCCGTTCTGTCGATCCAGCCCCGCAGCCAGTGGGGCGCCCGCCCGCCGCGCGCCGTGGAAAGGGTGGATCCCAGCGCCCGCACCGGGTTCACCGTCCACTACTCGGCGGGCCCGCCGACCCAGACACCGCGGCAGATCCAGATCTACCACATGGACTCCAACGGCTGGGACGACATCGGCTACAACTTCCTGGTCGACACCGCCGGGCGCATTTTCGAGGGGCGCGGCTGGAACGTCCTGGGAGCGCACGCGGCCCCGCACAACACCACCCACATCGGCGTGTGCTTCATCGGCCAGGACGGGCAGGCCACCGCCCGCACGGCCACCGCCATCCGCGCCCTGTACAACCGCGCCAACGAGCTCACCGGCAGGACCCTGGCCCAGACCTGGCACGGCGGCCTGTCAGGTCAGTCCACCCAGTGCCCCGGCTCCGCCCTGCGGGCGTGGGTGCAGGGGGGCATGCAGGGAGACGACCTGCCGATCACCGACGGCACCGGCAACGCCCACGGAGGGATGACGTCGGTGCGCACCGTGGCGGCTCAGCAGTCGGCCGTCAACGGCCTCGGCTACAGCCCACAGTTGACGGTGGACGGGGTCTGGGGACCGCTCACCGACGCCGGCGTGCGCTGGCTCCAGACCACGGTCGGCGTCGCCGCGGACGGCCTGTGGGGCCCGGCCACCGAGGCCGCCTACAAGGCGTTCACCGGTGGCGGCTCCGGCGGCGGCATGTCGTCGGTGCGGTCGGTGGCGGCTCAGCAGTCGGCCGTCAACGGCCTCGGCTACAGCCCACAGTTGACGGTGGACGGGGTCTGGGGGCCACTCACCGACGCCGGCGTGCGCTGGCTCCAGACCACGGTCGGCGTCGCCGCGGACGGCCTGTGGGGCCCGGCCACCGAGGCCGCCTACAACGCCTACCTCGACGAGGGCGCACGGCTGGCCGTCGACGGCGTCTTCGGGCCCGCCACCATCACCGCCACCCAACGGACGATCGGCGTCACCGCCGACGGCGTCTGGGGCCCAGCCTCGGTCCGGGGCCTGCAACGCCACCTCAACACCTGGAGCAGCGCGGGCCTGACCGTGGACGGCGCCATGGGCCCCGGCACGGTCAGTGCCCTGCAACGGCATCTGAACCGGATGATCAACGCCGGCCTGACCGTGGACGGCGCCTGGGGCCCCGCCACCATCAGGGCCCTGCAGCGCGCGCTGAACCTGGCGCGTCTCTAGGAGGAACGTGCGGGTCATCGCCGGTGGTTCCGGCACGCAGCGGTACGTCGAAGGTGTAGCCCTCATCGCAGAACACCAGGTCGAGGTCTGCCGGGGCCAGCTCACGGAAGGCGAGCACCAACCGGACGGCGTCCTCCTGCCCGAGGTCCATGTAGAACAGGTGCCGTCGTGGTGCAGATACGCCTCGCCGGGACCATGCTCCGTCTCGAACTCCCAGCTGAGGCTCCGTACTTCGTTGGAACGAGCTCCCTGAAGCGCGGCGCGGTCGCAGGCCGCGGCCGGTCCGCTGACAGGTCAGGCACGCGGGGAACGCTGCCCGGCCGGGTGAACTGCCGCGAGCCGGTAGCCGGCCTCCTCCACGGCGGCGCGCACGGCGGCCGGGTCGACGGGGTGTCGGCTGGTGACCGTCATCGAGCCGGCCTCGACGTCGACGGCGACCGACGTGACGCCGTCGACGCGTTCTACCTCCCCGGTCACGAGCGCGGCACAGCTCCGGCAGGCCATGCCGACGACGCCGAAGGTCGTGGCGGTGGTCCCGGTCACGAGCGCCCCAGGGAGCGAGTGACGCCGTGTGATCGCCGCAGCAGGCCGTCCGGCGTGAAGGTGTAGAACGAGACAACCTCGGTGGAGACCCGCTTCTGGCGCATCCGCGCGTGGATCGTGAGCCGGGCCGCGATCCGGTCGCCGTCGGCGAGCGCCTCGTGGACGTCGAAGCCGGCCCCATCGTCCTCCGCCAGGTTCCTGCGGACGGGGTGGATGTGGGCGACGAGCTTGTCCCAGTCGAGCCGGACGCCGTCGCTGATCATCTCGATGTCCGGGGTGTAGAAGCGGGCCATGGCGGGGGACGGGTCGTGGTCGCCGCGCACGACCTCCTCGTGGAACGTCATGAGGAAGTCGGCGAGGAACTTCTCGGGGGTGTTCTGTGCCAGCGGCTTCATGCGGCTCCGTCCAGGCGTGCGGGACTCCACTAACTCTTACACCTTGTAAAATTACGGCGCGACCGTCAACTTTGACAAGGTGTAAGAGTTGAGTGTTTCCCCGCGGCGCCGCGCCGACGCCGAACGCAGCCGTGCCGCCGTTCTCGACGCGGCCATCGAACTCCTCGGCGAGCGCCCCGACGCGGGCATGGCCGCCGTGGCCAACGCGGCCGGCGTCACCCGCCAGACCGTCTACGCCCACTTCCCCTCACGGGACGACCTGCTCACGGCCGTCGTCGACCGGATGACGGAGCGGGTGGCCGAGGCGATGGACGCCGCCCGCCCCGACGAGGGCCCGGCGCCCGCCGCGCTGCTCCGCGTCCTCGACGCGGCCTGGCGCGCCTCGTTGGAGCACCCGGCCCTGCTCCGGCTCGCGGCTCGCCCGGCGCCGCCGGAGGAGGACAGAACCCGCCACGCGCCGATCGCCGACCGCATCGCGCGGGTGCTCCAACGAGGCCGCGCCGACGGGGACTTCGACCCGTCGCCCGCGCTCTCCTGGCAGGTGGCGGCCGTGATCGCGCTCAGCCACGCCACCGGAGAGGAGATCCGCGCCGGCCGGCTATCGGCCGCCGATGCCGTGGCCGCCCTCCACTCCGGCCTGCTCCGACTGCTCGTCCGGGAGCGGCCCGCGAGGTGACGACTCGTCCGTGCCGGTGCGGCGGATGCGGACGATGCCGGCTTCCAGGTCCACGTGTACGGGCGGGTCGTCGTCGCCCGGCCGGACGTTCTTCCGCACGCGCTCCTGTTCCATGGCCCGCCTGAGCGCCTGCGAGCCGGGGTCGCCCTCCTGCAGGAAGCCGGCGCCGACGGCGGAAAGCCTCTTGTGCCTGCGCCAGTAGATCCAGCCCCGCGACTCCATCCACAGCAGGAGCCGGTCGGCCAGGAACAGGGCGGCCACGCCACCGAGGACGAGCCAGACCGCGTGCGTCATGCTCCGGGAACGCGGCGGAGCTCACCCCGGTTCCGCGTGGGCGGTCGCGAGGCCGCTCGCCGGCCCGGTGGGTAGCCCGACGCGGAAGACGCGCGTGCGGCCACCGTCCGTCTTCCAGTTCCTACCGTTCACCGCCTTCAGGTTGGCCGCCAGCCAGCGGCCGTCCGGCGACCAGGCCAGGTCGTAGTCCTGCAGGCCGTACCAGCCC
The DNA here is from genome assembly GCF_004348315.1 of Streptomyces sp. 8K308. Lineage (GTDB taxonomy): Bacteria > Actinomycetota > Actinomycetes > Streptomycetales > Streptomycetaceae > Streptomyces. The sequence continues at coordinate 3,343 of NZ_SMKC01000196.1, forward strand.
GCGCCGATCGCGTGGCGGGTGACCACCCGGTGGTCGCCGACCCGCTGGATGATCACCTCCAGCTTCCCCGGGGACTCGCCCGAGATCGCCAGGTGCTCGCCGTCGGGGCTCACCCGCAGGCCGCGGATCGTGAAGTCCTCGTTCTCGATGGCCTCCAGCACGCGGCCGTCCGCCGGATCGACCACCTCCACCCGCGTGCCGTCCGCGACGAACATCCGTGACTCGTCGGCGGAGTACGCGACGGCCTCGTAGGGGTGAGTGCGGTACCGGCCCGTGGCCGAACGCACCCGCCCCGACTGCGTGGGGGCCTCGACCCGATCGCCCGACAGCACGTCGTACGCCAACTGCGGGCCCTCCTCCTGGAGCCGGCGGAGGGTGATCACCGGCTCGCCTGGCACCCACATCAGCCAGGGCGAGACGTAGTCGTCCGCCATGACCCGCAGCCGCTCGCGCCAGTCGGCGGCGTCGTACACCACCAACCCGCCCTCCTCGCCGCTGACGGCCAGGAAGCGGCCGTCGTCCGAGAACGCCAGGTGGTGGGGCTCGTCACGATCGCCGAAGGGCCGCAGCTCGACGGCGGGATCGCGCAGGTCGGGGATGGCGGCGGCCTCGCCGGGCAACGGCCGGTCGGCGTGCGTGGGGTAGCTGGCGGTGCGCCACCAGTCGCCCGCCGCCAGGTGCTCGATCCACCGGGCATCGGTGACCACCACGTCGTAGTCGGCGCCCACGCGTATCTCCTCGGCCACGACCAGCTCGGCGGCGGCCTCCGGGGGCATCTCGTCGAATCGGCTGCCGTCCTCCCAGGGGAACCCGACGCCCTCCTCCGCCAGCCGCTCCTCGATCTCCTCGGTGAAGGGGTGGTTGCGCGTCGCGGTCCGCGCCACGCTCTCGACGAACCACCGGGCGTTGGCGTCCACCCACCCCTCATCGTGCCGCCGCTCCCGGGTGACCGCGCGGCCCAACGGCGCGTCCTCGGCCGTCTCCCCGAATATCCGGAGGAAGAAGCTCGCGTCGTCCGGCAGCGGAGCGTGGTCGCCGATGTCGTAGTAGACGGCGGTCACCCGCACCCGGACCTGCCGGCGCGGTGGATCGACCGCCAACACCCGCACACCGTAGAGATCCGTCATGAGATCGGCCTTCCTCCTCGCCCCGTCGTCGCACGCGAACGCGCTGTCACACTGTCACTCAGAACGATCACACGCGCCACTGACAGCGGAGGTTACGACCAGGCGTCAGGACCGCCCGGCCGGGTTCCCTGGGCCGGCGGCCAACAGCCGGAACGCGCCGGCGAGAAGCGCGAGCAGTTCGGACACGGCGGTCGCGCCCCCGACGTTCCGCGCCGGATCGCTGACCATGGCCGAAACCGCGAACGTCCGGCCGTCCGCGGCCTGGGCCAGGACGCTCCGCGACAGCACGCCCGGCTCGGCCCCACCCTTGAACCAGCCGACCGGCCAGGCCGCCGTGTCGAGGCCGAGGATCCTGGTGCCCATGAGCGACAGCGCGTCGTGTACCGGTTCCTGCCCGTCGCCCTCGCCGGCCCGTCGCCACAGCCCGGCGAGGGCCCGGCACAGGTCACCTGGCGAGGCGAACCACTCGACGGAGTCGACGTGCCTCGGCTCGTCCCAGGACGAGCCCGGCACCGGCAGTCCGGCCACGATCCGCTCCAGGTAGGCCCGGCGGGCCGCGCCGTCCAAGGCCGTGTACGCGTCGGCGTGCCGGGGGTAGTCCGCCGTCTTGAGCACCATCATGTCCCGGGTGGTCAGCAGCGGCACGTTGGCCCGTGGGTCCGTCATGCCGAGGCGTCGCTGTTGTGTCTCGACGGCCTCCCGGCCAAGGCGGCCCATCAGATGGTCCGTGGCCGTGTTGTCGCTGTGGAAGATCATGTGCTCGGCGTGCTCCCGCAGGGTCAGCGTGGTGCCGGCTGGCAGCTCCCACACCGGGCCGCCCGGCACTCGCCACTCCTCCCGCACCGCCAGCGGTTCGTCCCAGGACGCCCCGCCGGCGCGCACCGCGTCCGCCAGCGCGCCGAGCACGTAGAGCTTGACGGCCGACGCCATCGGGCGCGGCACCTCCGCCGCCACGCCGTGCACCGGGCGGCACCGGCCCGCCGGGTCGACCTCCGAGGCCAGGAACGACGCCCGGGGCCCGAGCGCCGCGATCCGCCGGTCCAGCTCGGCCCAGGAGCCCGGCAGCGGGGTGAGGTACAGGGCGGCCAGCGCACCCGCCGCGTCGGTGACCAGCACCGCGTGGTGCGGTCCCGCTCCGGTGAGCAGGGCGTACGCCTCCGAGCCCGCGCGGGGCTCCCGCTGGGCCCGGTAGGAGTCGAGGCGCAGGGTGCCGGGACCGGCGGCGGCGCGCAGCATGTCGTTGAGCCCTGCGGTGCCGAGGCTCTCGAAGAGCGCCGGCGCCAGGTGGGCGCGTGCCTCGGCCTCCGACACCGGCAGCCGCCGCGCGGCCTCGAGCAACCAGGCCAACTGCCGCCCCACCGGCGTGTCCGGCGGTCCCGGCGGGCGACCGCCCCGGGCCCAGGCGGAGGTGGGGGTCGCCGTGCTCAGGGCGAGGGTCGGCACGATGGCGAGGAAACGTCGGCGGGTGGTCGCGGGGGTGGGCGGCATGGCTCTGCGGCTCTCCAGGGATCCGGGGCGCCGGGGGGCGCCGGCGGTCTGTCACACGGGACCGTAGTTCCGGCGCGGGGTGGCCGTCGTCAGCCCACGGACGTCACCGGCGTCAGCCTCTGGTCCGACGCGCCGGGCCGCCCGTACGCATCGAGGCTGACCCGCCGATGGGTTCCTCGCCCCGGCGCCCAGGTCCCTCATCTCCCCTGCTCGGCCCACCTGGTGAGACCGCACCCCTCGACGAACGCGAGCGCCCGTTCACCGCTCGGACCTGGGCCGTCGCCGCCGTGTCGGGCCAGCGCGGCGGTCACCGTGGCGGCGTCCGGGTGGCGGGCCAGGTACCAGCGAGCGCCGTCGACCTTGGAGCAGAGCCTGCTCTCCTCGGCGAACCGCACCGCCCGGCAGGCGTTGAGCACGGCGTAGGCCGCCTGGCCCCCGTCGATCGCCCACCGCAGGTCGGCCGCCATCGCCGCGAGGATCCGCTGCCGGGGCGGCGAGCCAAAGACCTCGGCGGGCGGCGGGCCGAGGACGGCCCGGCCGCGCTCCCGGCAGACGGCGGCGTGCAGGACGAGGTCCAGGTCGCCGCCCGGGCCGGCGCCGGGCACGATCACGGGCTCGGCGCCGGTGGTGTTGACGTGCACCTCGAACGGGCAGTCGCCGAGCTCGCGCGCGGTCGCCGCCGTGATGACGCTCAACTCAAGGCCGGCGCCCGGGCATCGAGCCGCCGTCGCGGCGATCGCCTCGCCCATCCGTCGTCGCGCCGCCCCCTCCCCCGGCTCCGACACGACCACCAGCACGTCGACGTCGCTGCGCGCGGCGTCGAAGCCGCCGAGGACGGCGGAGCCGTGCAGGTAGACGCCGACCAGGTCGGCTCGCACGGCGGCCAGGCTCGCCGCGATGTCCTCGACGTACCCAACGACGTGGCCCGGCACGGTCATGCGACGGGGCTCGGCCACTCATGGGCCGGCAGCAGTTCGGCGAGGGTCGCCGACCGGTCCCGGCCGAGAACCACCTCGGTGCCGATGTTGGCCTCGTCGATCTGCCGGATGAACTCGCGGCAGCGCCCACAGGGCGGCACCACGTGCAGGGCGCCGTCCTCCTCGCGCCGCCACACGGCGACGATCTTCGCGATGCGGTACTCGCGGGCCGTGACCATCGCGGCGATCGCCGCGTGCTCCGCGCAGAAGCCCGTCCCGCAGGGGGTGTCGATGCACACCCCGGAGTAGCGGTTGCCGGCCTCGGTCACCAGCACCGTGGCCACGTCCCCGAACAGTCGGTCCCCCACCCGGTGCGGATGCAGCACGGCCGCGGCCGCGGCGATGAGTTCGTCGTTGGTCACCGTCGTCATCCGGCCGAAGCTACCGGCCGCGCCCGCCCGCCGGCCACCGACTTTCCCGCGCCGGTCACCGCGCGCCGGCCCTTCTGAGCTCGGTGCACAAACGGACACGGTCAAGTGAGCATCGTGCACATTGAGCGATGAATGCGACCTTTCTAAGGTCCTGGTGACGGGTCGTCCGTCAACCAGAGGAGGACGAGGGGGCGGCGGTGTGCGCCGTCCGCACGCCCGCATCCCCCAGACCTCCCTGTCGATCAGTCGAAGGGACCACTGGATGTCCAACCATCGGCCAACCCGCCGTCGGCTAGGCTCCCGCAGCCTGTGGGGGTTCACCGCGGTCGTCGCCGTCCTGTCGGCGACGGCCGGTCCCACGCACGCGGACGAGGCGAGCCGGGAGGAGTTGCCTCCCTACGCCTTGGTGGGCGAAACCGCGGACGGCGAGGAACTGCCGCCGATCGTGGAGGTCTCCGAATCGTCCGTGACCTCGATTCCCGCGTTCGCCGGCACCGGTGACATCGCGGACGCCGGGCCCAACGTGGAGTTCGCGCCGCCGCCCGACGCCGACGGAGTGCCGGAGGAGGGGGACGTGGCGAACCCCGACGCGGGCGTGGAATCCGTCATCGGCACCGACGACCGGCACCGGATCCGGGACACCACCACGTTCCCGAGCCGGACCATCGTGCAACTGACCAGGTTCATGAGTCCCCACTGCTCCGGCTTCCTGGTGTCGCCCGACACGGTCGTCACCGCGGGCCACTGCGTCGCCGATGGCGGCAGCGGCCGCTACTACCGGGGCTTCCGGGCCTGGCCCGGCCGGGACGGTTCGAGCCTGGCGCCGTACGGCAGCTGCGCCTACGACAGCGTCTACGCCCCGAACGCCTGGAAGGAGGAGGGAGACCCCGCCTACGACTGGGGCATCGTCAAGCTCGACTGCACCATCGGCTCGACGACGGGCTGGATGGAACTGCGGGCCCCCTCCGGCTCGCTGGACGGCACCGAGGTACGGGTGCGCGGCTACCCCGGCGAGAAGGGAGAGGGCTTCCAGCAGTGGAACGGCAACGGCAGCGTCCGGCAGTCCGTCCCCAACCTCCTGCGGTACAACGTCGACACCTCGGGCGGCCAGAGCGGTGCCCCGGTCTACCGGCCCGGCAACGCCACGGTCATCGGCATCCACAACGCCGGGCCCAGCTCCCTGCCCGGCTACAGCGACAGCTGGAACCAGGGACGGCGGATCAACCAGGCCCTGCTCGCCCGCATCAACGAACTCCGCTAGCTCGCCCGGAGGTTCAGGACCGATGCCGCTGAGGGCGCCGGGTGCGACGCGGCCGGGGCCCTAGCAGAGGGGCCCCGGCCGCGGCCGCGCGGTGGCCACCGACTTCACGGCGTGGAGGCGCCATTGCCGAGGGCTACGGCCGAGCCTACGGTTGTTTGACGCACCGTCAGATGGTGATCTTGAGACGGCCCGGGGGGCAGACCGTGGCGCGACCGTCCGACTGGAGTCCTGTCGACATGGACTCCGACCCGACACCGGGCAGCCCGGACGAGGTCCGGGAACTCGCGGACGAGTTACAGACCTTCGCGGACGACGTCGGGGAGGCCCTGGGCCGCATCCGCGGCATGGCCGAGGACCGCGCCGTCCAGGACTGGGCCGGTCTGTCCGCCGACCGCTTCCGCTCCGAGTTCGACGGCGTCCCCGGCAACCTGGAGAAGCTTCAGACCTCCTACGACATGGCCGCCCAGGCCCTCCAGACGTACTGGCCGAAGCTCGAGACCGCGCAGGGCATGGCCGACCGGGCCCTGGACCGCGCCATCGCCGCCCAGGCCGACCTGTCCAGCGCCCAGGCCGCGTTGACCGACGCGCAGGACTGGGTGTCCCGGGCCGGCGAGGAGGCCGAGCGGTTACGGGAGGCGGGCGAACGCGAGGGCGTGGAGCCGCCATCCGAGGCCGAGGTCCGCGCCGCCACCCGCGACGCCACCGCCGCGGGCGAAGCCGCCTCCTCCGCCCAGGGTCGCGTCGACGCCGCCGAGGAACGCCTCGCCGCCGCACGGGCGTTGGCCCAACAGGCCATGGAGATGCGGGAGGAGGCGGCCCGCGTCTGCGCCGACGACATCGACGCCGCCTCGGACGCCGGCATCCAGAACCGCAGTTGGTGGCAGAACCTCGTCCGGTGGTTCCAGGACGCCTGGGACACCATCGTCGCCATCTGCAAGGTCGTCGTCGCCGTCCTCGGCGTCATCGCGCTCATCATCGGCGGACCCATCGCCTGGGTCGTCCTCGCCGCGGCCGTCGTCGTCCTCGCCGACACCCTCATCAAGTTCGCCAACGGCGAGGCATCGCTCTGGGACGTCGCCTTCGCCGCCCTCGACTGCATCCCCGGCATGCGCGGCCTCACCACCCTCGGCGGCCTCGCCCGCGGCATCCGTGGCCTGGCAAGCACCGGACTGCACGGCCTGACCGCCGGCGTGCGCGGCCTCGCCCAGGGGTTTCGCGGGAGCGGCCGGATCATGTCCGCCCTGTTCTGCCGGTCGGACCCGATCGACATGGCCACCGGGGACATGGTCATGTCCGTCGCGGACGTCGAGCTGCCCGGGGTGCTGCCCCTCGTCCTCTCCCGTCACCACCGGACGTCCGTCACCACGGGTCGCCTCTTCGGCCCGTCCTGGACCAGCACGCTCGACCAGCGTCTGGTGCTCGCCGACGACGGCGTCCGCCTCCACACCGAGGACGGGATGACGCTCCACTACCCGCGTCCCATCCCCGACGAGCCGGTGCTGCCGGTCGAAGGCCCCCGCTGGGAGCTCGCGTGGTCCGGTGAACCCGGCGCGGCGCTCACCGTCCACCAGCGGGAGACAGGCCTGACGCTGTCGTTCCGGCCCGTCGCCGGGCGTCCGGGCCCGGAGCTGTCCCTCACCGAGGTCAGCGACCGCCACGCCAACCGGGTGCGCGTCGAGTACGGGGCGCACGGCGACCCCACCGCCCTCGCGCACGACGGCGGCCACCGCGTCGGGATCGCGACCGTGGCACACCGCGTCACGGAGCTCCGCCTGTTGAGCGACCCCGACCAGCCGGTGCTCCGGCGCTACGGGTACGACGAGGCGGGACGCCTGGCCACGATCCGCGACTCCTCGGGCGCGCCCCAGCGGATCAGCCACGACGAGCAGGGGCGGATCACCGGCTGGCGGGACCGGAACGACAGCTGGTACCGGTACTCCTACAGCCCGGAGGGCCGCTGCGTCGGCACCGAGGGCGCCGAGGGGATCCTCGACAGCCGGATCGTCTACGACACGGAGAGCCGGCGCACGCTGTTCACCGACTCGCTCGGCCACACGACGGTCTACCAGTTCGACGACTGCTACCAGCTGGTCGCGGAGACCGACCCGCTGGGCAACATCACCCGCCGGACGTTCGACCGCTACGACCGGCCGCTGACCGTCACCGACCCGCTGGGGCACACCACCCGCCACGAGTACGACGCGCACGGGAACACGACGGCCGTCGTCCGCCCCGACGGCTCGCGGCTGACCGTCGAACGCGACGCGTCCGGCCTCCCCCTCGCCGTGACCGAGCCGGACGGCCGCACCTGGCGATGGGAGTACGACCAGCGCGGCGACCGCACCGCGGAGACCGACCCGCTGGGCCGCGTCACCCGCTACGGCTACGACGAGCGCGGCGGCCCGGCCTCCGTCACGGACCCGGGGGGCGACACCGTCACCATCGAGTGCGACCCCCTGGGACTGCCGGTCAGCGTCCGGGACCCGGACGGCGCCGTCACCCGCTACCGGTACGACCACTTCGGCCGCGTCACCGGGGTGACCGACCCGGAGGGCGGCGTCGACGAGACGGACTGGACGCCCGAGGGCAGGCCCGCGCGGCACCGGAGCCCGGACGGCGCCGAGGAGACCTGGGACTGGGACGGCGAGGGCAACTGCGTCCGGTACACCGACCCCACGGGCGCGACGGTGACCTACGCGTACGGACCGTTCGGCCTCCTCACCTCCAGGGCCAACGCCCACGGCCAGCGGCTGACCTACACCTGGGACACCGAGTGCCGGCCGCTGGCCGTCACCGACTCGACGGGCGCGACCTGGCGCTACACCTACGACGCCGCGGGAAACCTGGTCGGCGAGCACGACTTCGACGGGCACGCGCTGACCTACGCCTACGACACGGCGGGCCGGCTGACCGGCCGCACCAACGCCCTGGGCCAACGCGTCGCCTACCACCGGGACCCGGTGGGCCGGATCGTGGCCAAGGAGAGCGACGGCTCGTACAGCGTCTTCGAGTACGACGCGTCGGGGCAGCTGGTGCGCGCCGCCAGTGACCACACGGAGGTCCGCTACGAGCGCGACGCCCTCGGCCGGGTCCTCGCCGAGATCCGCGACGGGCGCGCCCTCGCCTACGAGTACGATCCGCGGGGCAGGGTCACCCGGCGCCACACACCGGGCGGCGTCACCAGTGCCTGGACGTACGCCGACGACGGGCGGTCCACGCGGCTGCTGAGCGCCGGCCGCGCGGTCGAGTTCGTGGACGACGCCCTCGGCCGCGAAGTCGAGCGCCGCCTCAGCCCGGGACTCCGCGTCGCGTCCCGCTGGCACCCCGGCGGCGGCCTGGCCGAGCGGACCATCAGGACCGACGGCCGGGAGCCGCGCCGCCGGTCCTACGCCTACCGCGCGGACGGCCACCCGAGCGGCATCACCGACTCCGTCACAGGACACACGGAGATCGAACTCGACGCAGCGGGCCGGGTCACCTCCCTCAGCGCCCCGGGCTGGGCCGAGTCCTACGCCTACGACGCCGCGGGGAACCAGACCGACGCCCACTGGCCGGCCGAGGCGGGCGCGGCCGGTTCCACCGGCGAGCGGGAGTACGAGGGCACCAGGGTCGTCCGCGCCGGCGACCGCCGGTACGAGTACGACGCCGCCGGGCGCCTGGTCGTCAGGCGCGGGTCCTGGCTGTCGAAGGAGCCGGACACCTGGCGGTACGAGTGGGACGCCGAGGACCGGCTCAGCGCCGTCACCACGCCCGAAGGAACGCGCTGGGAGTACCGCTACGACCCGCTCGGCCGGCGCGTCGCCAAGAGCCGCCTCGCCCCGGACGGGAGCGTCACCGAGCGCACGGAGTTCGTCTGGTCGGGGACGAGCCTGGTCGAGCAGTTGGGCGTCGACGCCGACCTGCGGGCCACGTCGAGCACCACCTGGGAGTACCGCGGCCTCCAGCCCGTCCTGCAGATCGAGGTCCTGGCGCTGGACGACCGCCCACAGGACGAGTACGACCGGCGGTTCCACGCTATCGTCACCGACCTCGTCGGCTCCCCGACGCACCTGGTCGACGACGCCGGCGAGATCGTGTGGGAACCTCGCGCCACGCTGTGGGGCAGGATCTCGCCCGCGCCACCAGGGGCGCCCGACATCCCGCTGCGCTTCCCCGGCCAGTACCACGACCCCGAGACGGGCCTCCACCAGAACTTCCACCGCTACTACGACCCCGAGACCGCCCGCTACCTCACCC
>NZ_SMKC01000197.1 GCF_004348315.1 Streptomyces sp. 8K308
TCCCACGCCTCCCCCCGACCACTCCACTCGGGCCACCCATTGACGGAGGCTCCTGATGAGCATCATCGTCACGTTCTACGTGGCGCGGATGACCGCGTGGGAGTTCCACGGCTCGACGGAGCGGGCGCTGGCTCCGCTCCCGCCACGCGAGGAGATCGCCAGGCTGGACGAGGGCCGCGACATGGCCCGCTACCGCGCCTACGCTCAACCCCGCGGCGTCAGCGCGCGCAGCCGGCCGTCGAGTTCACCGCGGTTGAAGTCGAGGAAGCCGTCCGGATCAGGCCCGGCGTTTGCGTCACCAGCCGGTCGAAGCCCGCGTCGACGAACGGCTGGGCCACGGCCACGAACCGGGCTGGGTCCGAACCGCACGCGAACCGGCCGAGGACGTCCTCCTCCCGCACGGTGGCTGAGGCCTCCTCGAAGTTCACCGGATTGGGCAGCTCGCTCATCACCTTCCAGCCGGTCACCGCCCACCGGCTGGTCTCCAGCTCCGCCCGCACCGCCGTCCGCTCGTCCGGCGCCCACGACATGGGCACCTCGACGTAGCACGGTCCTCCACCGCCGGCCTCCCGGTAGCCGCGGACCAGCTCCGCCCGGGGCTCGGTCGCGAACAGCCCGTCCCCGAGTTCGGCGGCGAGACGGGCGGCGTCCTGACCTCCCGCGGCCACCGCGAGCGGCGGCGGACTCTCCGGCAGGTCGAACACCCGGGCGTCCTCCAGCCGCAGATGCCGACCCTCGTACGAGCGGTACCCGCCCTGCCACAGCAGCCGGATGATCGCCAGGGCCTCCCGCAGCATCTCCTGCCTGACCCGGACCGAGTCCGGGAAGCCGCGGCCGACGACGTGCTCGTTCAACCGCTCGCCGGAACCGACGCCGAGCGTGAACCGGCCGTCGGAGAGCAGGGCCAGGTGGCAGCGGCCTGCGCGATGATCGCCGGGTGGTAGCGGACGGTCGGGCAGGTCACCCCGGTCGCGAGCCCGATGCGTTCGGTGCGGGACGCGATCGACCCAGCACCGACCAGGCGAACGGCGAGTGCCCCTGGTTGTCCAACCAGGGATGGATGTGGTCGCTGATCTCCACGAAGTCGAACCCGGCCCGCTCGGCCAGCGTCGCCTGCCGCACGAGCTCCGCCGGGCCGTAGCCCTCGGCCGCCAGCTTGTACCCGATCTGCATCTGACTCCTCGCTCCTCGGCGTCGCCGCCTCTGGTCGCCTCGCCCGCCCCGGCACGCTGCCAGTCGGCCCGTGGCCGCTCCGACTGACAGGCCGTCCTGGCGCCGCGCCTCCTCCGGACGGCCGACCGGTTCGCCCGGGCCCCGCCCGACCTTCGGGCCGGGGTGAGGGATTACGGTCGACGGCGTGAGCGCGACGCGGATCTCCCAGCTCGCCGAGCGCACCGGCGTCCCGTCGGCCACCCCCTCCCCCTCGCCCGGAACCACGAAGGAACCCACCGTGCTCGTCGCCCGCTCCGTCGCCCTGTTCGTCGTCGCCGCGCTGTTCGAGATCGGCGGGGCCTGGCTGGTCTGGCAGGGCCTGCGCGAACACCGGGGCTGGCTCTGGGTGGGGGCCGGCGTCATCGCCCTCGGCCTGTACGGAGTGGTCGCCACCTTCCAGACCGACGACGACTTCGGCCGCATCCTCGCCGCCTACGGCGGCGTCTTCGTCGCCGGCTCCATCGCCTGGGGCGTGATCGCCGACGGCTACCGCCCCGACCGCCACGACCTGATCGGCGCCGCGGTCTGCCTGGCCGGCATGGCCGTCATCATGTACGCACCACGCGGCAGCTGACCGCCCGGTGTGTTCTGGCGCCTGCCATCGCCCGACATCAGCGGTCCCGATCCGCGGCGGAGACGGCGCCGTAGGTCGCGAGCCCGTACATCAGGTGCGGCACCGCGTCCGCCGTCCAGTCCCTGGCCGACCAGCCCGTCGGATCGCTCACGCCCAGCCGTGCCATCGGCAGGTCGGTGGCGGCCACGGCCAGGGCACCGGTGAGCACGCCGCCGAGCCACCACGGCAGGTCGACGCCCGCGCGGCGGAGCAGGGCGACGGCCGCCCCCGGTACCGCAGCCGACGGCGATGCCCGACAGCGCGCCGAGGCCGGAAAGCCGGTTCTCCCGTTCGCTGCCCGAACCGGCGACCGGGCGCCCCACCTCCTGGCCGATCCTGTCGACCACCTGCGCGGGGGCCCCGCTGGCGGGCCTGCCCCGCCACGCCATGTCGGCACAGGTCACCGCGTTCATCATGGTCGTTCCGGCGGCGCCGGCCGCACCTCCACGCACGATGCTCTCGAACATGCCGGCGCGAGTTCCCGCATCCGCCGGTCCGAACCGCGATCGCCCGAGGCGTCAGCGTCGAGTCGCCGGGCGGCCACCGATCGGTGCCGCGCCGGTCGCCGGCACTGGCGGGGCGTGACCAGCCGTCCGTGCGAGGACGGCGGGCCCGGTGCGCGCGGTCACCACCATCACGGCGAGGCCCAGGGCCACGACCACGGCGCCCACGTACAGCGGGGCCGTGTAGCCCAGGCCGGCGCTGATCGCGAGACCGCCGAGCCAGGCGCCCAGCGCGTTGCCGACGTTGGAGGCCGAGACGTTGGCGCTGGCGGCGAGCGGCGCACCGCCGGCGGCGTCCGTGACCCGGGTGATCATGCCGGGCACGCTGGCGAACCCGAAGACGCCCATCAGGAAGATCAGCACCACCGAGGCGATCCGTCCCTCGGCCAGCAGCCCGAACACCGCGAGCGTGACGGCGAGCCCCGCCTGGGACACGATCAGCGTGCGGTCGCGGTCGCGGTCGGCCCCCCGACCCCCGACGACGTTGCCGATCACCAGGCCGCTGCCGTAGACGACGAGCAGCCAGGCGACGTCGGCGCTGGAGAAGCCGGTGACCTCGGTGAAGGTGTACGCGATGTAGCTGAACGCCCCGAACATGCCGCCGTAGCTGAGGGCGGTGGCGGTCAGGGTCAGCCAGACCTGCCAGGAGCGGAAGGCGCGCAGCTGGGATCGTGGCCCGGCCGTCCGGTGGGCCTCGTCCACGGCGCCCGCCCAGGCCGGCACCCACACGGCGATGGCGGCCATGGCCAGCACGCCGATCCCGGTGATGGCCCAGAACGTGGCGCGCCAGCCCCAGCGTTCGCCTACCAGGGCGCCGAACGGCACGCCCAGCACGTTGGCGACCGTCAGTCCGGCGAACATGACGGCGACGGCGCGCGAGGCCCGCTCCGGCGGGACCATGCGGCGGGCGACGAGCGAGCCGATGCCGAAGAAGGAGCCGTGGCACAGGGCGGCGACTACGCGGCCGAGCAGCGCCAGGGCGTAGTTGGGAGCGACGGCGGCCAGCAGGTTGCCGAGGACGAACAACGCCACCAACCCGACGAGGACGGCCTTGCGGTGGACACGGGTGGTGGCGGCGGTCAGCACGATCGCGCCGACCGCGACGCTCAGGGCGTATCCCGAGATCAGCCACCCGGCCGCGGCCTCGGAGACGTCCAGGTCGCGGCTCACCTGGGGCAGCAGGCCGGCGATCACGAACTCGGTCAGGCCGATCCCGAAACTGCCGAGCCCGAGCGCGACCAACCCGGCAGGCATCCGTCGCGCGGCCTCGCGCTGTCCGATGTTCACGTAAACATCATGGGTGCGGGGCGCCGAACGGGACAAGGGGTTACGCGGTGATGCGGCGGTGCGGGTGGTCGGTGTCGGGTTGGCCGTCGCGCCGGGCAGCCGGCCGCGGCCATGCCCATCAGCGGCGACGTGTCGGGCGCGCGGCGTGCGGGGTGAGGCCGGGCTGGTGCCTGGCCGACGCGGAGCCAGATGCCGGCCCGGCCCCTGGAGTTGGACCGTCACCGAATGTAGACGCCCTCCGGAGTGGGAGGCGTCGGTGTCGGACACGCTGATGCGCTTGCATCGAAAAGGCTGGTACCGTTTCGATGCAAGCGCATCACAACGATGTGTCGGCCTCGAAGGGAGCCCCATGACCGGCGCGCGGAAAGACGACAGCGGCTGGCAGAACGCCCGTTGCCTACTCGGCGCGGTCCTGTTCGTTCAGGGCTTCGGCTCGGCGGTGACGGAGGCGTGGTGGGACACCAGCTTCGGGGTCGCCGGGCTGCTCAGGGCGGCAGGTCTCGCGCCGTGGACGGACCTGGTCGGCGGCGCGGCGGGTGCGGCGCTGCTCGCCTGGGCCCTGGCCAGGCGCGGCGTTCGGCGGCGAGCGCGGGTCTGAGCCGACCAACACGACCCGGCCCCCTGACGGCTTGCCCGGCGTGACCCTGCCGGCCCTACGGGAATCGGCAGAGGCCACGCCCGGCCGGGGGCGACGGTTCACCAGCCGCCGTCGTCGCAGCAGCCGTCCTGGCGCATCAACCTGCCCACCTGCCGCCAGTCCTGCGCCGTCGCGGCTCCGCTCCGTGGACCCGGCGCGTCCGCGAAGGCGGCGACGAGATCCGCCTGTTCGACCGGCACCCCGCCGCGCAGCACGGCGACCGTGCGCACGAGCGACGAGAAGTCGGTGAACGGGTCGCCGTCCACCACCGTGAGGTCGGCGAGCCGCCCCTCGGTGACCGTGCCGAGGTCCTCCTCGGCACCGAAGGCGCGCGCCGGCAGGACGGTCGCCGTGCGCAGCGTCTCGGCCACGCCGAGGCCGGCCCGGTGCAGGGCGCGCAGCGCCAGGTGGAGATGGAGGCCGACCGGCACCAGCGGCTGGTCGGTGCCGAGGGCCAGCACCCCGCCGCCGGACAGCACCGCCCGATAGACGTCCGTCTCCCGGTCCAGCGTGGACAGTTCCTCCGCGCTGGGTGGTTGGGCGGCCCGGGCGAGGACGGCGGTGGTGTCCCAGGGCGGCATCAGCGTGGTCACCCGGGGGTCGTCCGCCAGCCCGGGCTCGTCGCCGAGCAGCGGCAGCGCGGTGAACGGGGTGGCCACCAGCCGGAAGTCGGTGGCCGTGTAGATCTCGGTGACGTCCTGGTAGGCGCGGCCGCTGGCCGAGGTCGCGTGGCCGTACTCCAGGCGCTGGGTGGCCTGGAGATGGGTCGTCAGGTCCTGGCCGAGCTGCACGCCGGGGGAGCACAGGTGGCTGCCGGCGCGCACGCCGAGCCGGTCGTGGGCGAACTCCGCGGCCTCGGCCATCAGCCAACCGGGGGCGCGGACATAGGTTTTCACGAAGTCCCAGTCCAGGCTCCGCGCCCGGGCCAGGGTGCGGCGCAGCCCGTCCCGGGTGCCGTGGGCCCTGCCCATGCTGTACGCGACCCGGGATCCGTCCAGCAGTTCGCCGGTGGCCAGCAGCCGCGGGCCGGTCAACTCGCCGGCGGCGAGCGCCTCCCGCAGGCGGGCCTGCTCGTACGCGAAGCCGCCGAGGGAGACGGTGGTGGTGATCCCGTAGGCGAGCTGGAGCGCGGTCTGCCGGCCGCCGTAGGTGCTCTGCCAGGGATGGATGTGGGAGTCCCAGAGGCCGGGGAGCACGGTCCGGTCGGACGCGTCGTAGCGGTGGGCGGCCGACCGGCCGGGACGGTGCGGTTCGACGGCCGTGATCCGCCCCTCCCTGACCACCACGTCGACGTCCTCGCGGACGGCGTCGCCGCTGCCGTCCCACAGCCGGCCGGCGTGGACGACGACGTCCCTGGCCCGGGGCCGTCGGTAGGTCAGCCGCACCTCGACCGTGCGGGTGTCGCCGCTGGCGACGTCGACGGTGCGCAGCCGGTCGGCGGAGAGGTAGAGCACGGTGCGGGAGTCGCCGGACCACGAGGGGTGGTCGGCGGGTTCGTCCCGCGCGGTCACGCGTCTGGGTTCCCCGTCGGGGGTGCCGTCGGGCCGCACCGGCAGGAGCCAGAGCGCGGATTCGACGATCACCGCGAGGTGGCGGCCGTCCGGGGACCAGACGGGACCGGAGTCGTACCGGTCGGAGAGCGAGGCGTGCGGCCGGAAGGGATGGAGGGTGGCCGCGCCGGTGTCGGCGTCCACGACGCGGATGAGGTTGTAGCCCTCCCGGAACCGGCCGTTGAGCCGGTTGCGGTCGCAGAGCGCGAGGCGACGGCCGTCGGGCGACCAACTGGGGCGGCCCGGGAGCCCGCCGCCGCCGAGCGGCGGGGCGAGCACCCGTTCCGTGCCGTCGACGAGCCGGCGCACGACGAGATTGCCCGCCATGTCCAGGCAGGCGAGCCGGTCGCCGTCCGGGGACAGCGCGGGGAAGACCCGACCGCCCTCCGCGAGCAGGGTCTCGGCGCCGGAGTCGAGGTCCCGCCGGTAGACGGCGAGCAGGCCGGCGCGGTCGTCGACGTGGAGCAGACCGCGGCCGTCGGGAGTCCACGCGGGGGCCAGCAGATAGCGGGTGGGGTCGGCCCGGAGGATCCGGCGTGGGGTGCCGCCGGAGACCGGCACCGTCCACAGGGAGTTGAGCGCGACGAAGGCGACCCGCCGCCCGTCGGGTGACAGCGCCGGCAGGTGCAGCCCGCGCGCCTGGCGGTCGCCGCCGCCGGCGAAGTCGTAGGACTTGACGCGGTATCGGGGCGGCTGGACGGCCTGGGTGGCGGTGAACGGGATGGTCTCGGGCGCGCCGGCCGCCGCTGGATCGATCAGCTGGAACCGGCCGCCGGCGTTGACCAGTAGGGCGCCCTGGGCGGTCCAGCGCACGGGGACGGGCAGCACCTCGTCGTCGGTGTCGACGGGGGCGCCGTCGACGACGAGGGTGCAGGAGGCGGCGGGCGCGGGGGTGGTGCGCAGATAGGCGAGGCGTCCGTCGGGCGCCAGCGCGGGGGTCATGACCTGGGCCTGGTCGGGTCCGTCGTCGGCGTGCTCCAGGGTCACGGGGCCGGCCCCGTCGGCGGGCACCGAGGCGACGATCCTGGCCTGGAGGGTGCCCGTGGCGGTGATCCCGGCGCGGACGAAGAACACTCGGTCGCCGTCGGGCGACCAGGTGGGGTCGAAGTCCTCCCAGGGGCCGCCCTGGGCGGGGCCTTCCTGGCCGGGAAGGCCCGTGAGCCGGGTGAGTTCGCCGGAGCGGAGGTCGAGGACCCAGATCCGGTACGGGCTGCCGGTCACCGGATCGCCGCCGCGCTCGGAGGCGAAGGCGATGCGGGTGCCGTCGGGCGACCAGGCGGGGCCGCGGTCGTCCCACGGCCCGTCGGTGAGCTGCCGGAGGTCGGAGCCGTCGGGGTTGAGCGTCCAGATGTGGAATCCGCCGCCCCGGTAGGCGCAGACGGCGATCCGCCGGCCGTCGGGGGAGAACTGCGGGCGGTTGGGTTCGAGGTCGGCCGGGGTGAGGGCGACGGCCTCGCCACCGGCGCGGGGAATCGCCCACAGGACGTTCTGCACCTCGGCGATCAGCCGGTCGCCGGCCGGGGAGAGGGTGGCGGAGCCGTTGGTGGCGGCGGTGAGAGTCAGGTCGACGCCGCCCGCCGCGGCGCTGGCCACGGCGGCGACGGCGGGGGCGAGGGGGACGGCAACGGCCGCGCCTGCGGCGGCGGTTGCCCGGAGCATCGTGCGGCGGGTCACGCCGGATCCGGAATCGGTCACGAGATCACGGTGTCCAGGGAGACGGCCGGCGAATCAGCGTCCGGGCAGTGGACGCCACGGCGGCCGGCCGGGAGGAGAACACCCACGTCCCGGTCCCGTGGCCGCGGGCGCGGCCGTCGCGGTAGATCGCGGCGAGCTCCGCCTCGGTGCGGCCGGCGACCGCCGACACGGCCAGCGTCGGCCGCCCGGGCCTGGTCAGCGGTTGAGGTAGGCGAGCACGGCCAGCACGCGGCGATGGCCGCTGTCGCTCGGGGCGAGCCGCAACTTGGCGAAGATGTTGCGGACGTGCTTGTTGACGGCGCCCTCGCTCACCACGAGGACCTCGGCGATCTCGGCGTTCGTGCGGCCCTCGGCCATCAGCGCCAGCACTTCCCGTTCCCGCGTGGTGAGCGAGCGCAGCGGATCGTCGGAGCGCCGCCGGGTGAGGAGTTGGGCGACGACCTCGGGGTCCATGGCCGTGCCCCCGGCCGCGACGCGGCGCAAGGCGTCGGTGAACTCCGCGACATCGCCCACGCGTTGCTTGAGCAGGTAGCCGGTCGCCCCGGCGCCGTCCGCGAGCAGGTCGGCGGCGTAACGATCCTCCACGTAGGAGGAGAGCACGAGCACGGGCAGGCCGGGGTGGTGGCGCCTGGCTTCCAGGGCGGCGCGCAGTCCCTCGTCGGTGAATCCAGGGGGCAACCGGACGTCCACGACGGTGGCGTCGGGCCGCCGCTCGGCGACGGCCGTCAGGAAAGCCCCGGCCGTCTCGACGGCGGCCACCACCTCGATGCCCTCACCCGCCAGGATGAGCGTCAGGCCCTCACGCAGCAGGGCGTCGTCCTCGGCGATCACCACCCGCACGGCAGCTCCACGCGTATCAGGGTCGGGCCGCCGGGCGGGCTGTCCAGGCGCAGCCGCCCGTCCAGGGCGGCGGCCCGGCGGCGCATCCCGCCCAGACCGGTGCCGCCCGCCTCGTTCGCACCGCCACGGCCGTCGTCGGCCACCTCGATCACCAGCAGGCTCGCCCGGCTGTTCCTGGCCATCGGGTTCTCCTGCGTCCAGCTCTTCCTCCCCGCCACCATGTCGGCCGGCGCGGCCCGCGACATCGACCGCGGCGTCATCGCCGACCACGTCCTGACCGGCGGCCCCACCGGCGTGCCCGCGACCGTAGTCGACCGCCTCCGCCACTTGCCGGGAATCCGCGCCGTCACGCCCACCGCCACCACCACCGTGTACGCGACCACCAGCATGCTCGGCGACATCGAGGTTTTCGACTACCTGGCCCTGGGCGTCGACCCGACCGGCCTGCGCGCCACCCTCGACCTCGCCGTCCGCGGCGGCGACCCCCGCGCCCTCACCGACGACGCCGTCGCCCTCAGCAGAACCGCGGCGGGCACGCTCGGCGCCGATGTCGGCGACCGGGTGGACCTCCACATCGGCGACGGCACCCCGCTACGCCCCCGGGTCGTGGCCGTCTACGACCGAGGGCTGGCCTTCGGCGACGTCCTGCTGCCCCACGACACCGTCACCGCGCACACCACCGACCACCGCACCGAGACCGTACTCGTCAGGGCCGAGCCCGACGCCGACCAGGACGCCCTGCGCGCCGCCCTGACCGAGCTGACCCACCGCCATCCGGGCCTGGATCTCACCGACAAGGACGCCTACTCCACGGCCCGCCAGGCCACGTTCACCCTCACCCTCTTCACCAGCGCCTTATCCCTCGTCCTGGTCTACGGATACCTGGCGCTCGCCGTCGCCAACACGCTCGTCACCACCGTCAGCGGACGCGCCCGCGAACTCGCCCTGCTCCGACTGGCCGGTGCCACCCCGAGCCAGGTACTGCGCATGTTCCGCGCCGAGGCCGTCCTGCTCGTCGGCGGAGCCGTCCTCGTCGGCACCCTCGTCCCCCTGCCACCGCTCGTCACCATCGGATACGGCCTCACCGGCCACCCCACCCCTGTCATCCCACCGCTGCTCTACCTCGCCATCACCGGCACCGCGGCAGCCGTCGGCACGGCCTCCCTTCTCGTCCCCGCCCGCCTCAGCCTCCGGGCGAACCCGATCCACGCCATCACCGTTCGGCACTGAACAACCATCGGAAGGAAACCACCATGTCCTGGCAACCCCCGAAGAACGAACGCCCCCTCTGGCCCTGGTTCCTGCTCGGCACCCTGGCCCTGGTCGTCGTGATCAACGTCATCCTCACGGTGTGATCGGACGACACTCGGCGGCCACCCACATCGGGTCCAGGCGGCGGAACGGTTCGCTCGGGGTGAGGCGAGCTCGGTGATTGCCAAGGACCTGCGGGTGAGCGTCCGTTCGCTGCAGCGATGGCGGCGGACGTGGGACGAGGGCGGTCCCCGGGCGCTGCGGTCGCAGGGGCCGGCATCGTTTCCGAGGCTGAGCGAAAAGCAGTTCGCGCAGGTGGAAGCGGAGCTGGCCAAGGGGCCGGCCGCGCATGGCTGTGAGGATCAGCGGTGGACGCTGGCGCGGGTCAAAACGGTGATCGGCCGCCGCAGGCGAAGACCTGGTCACAACGCGGACACACACCGGTGGCGCGGGTCCGCGGCCGTTCCGGCGGACGGATATCCGTTGCCGCACTGACCTGCTACAAACCCGGCCACCGCACAAGGCTGGTCGACCGGCCACGCAGAGACGACGGCCGACGCGACGGGCGCAAAAGCTTCTCCTGGCGCGACTACCGGGACCTGCTGATCGCCGCCCACCAGCAGCTCGGTGGCCCGAGCGTCCTGGTCCGGGACAACCTCAACGTCCACGAAGCCGCCGACCTACGGCAGTGGGCGGCAGCCCGGGAGTGGTTGACCATCGGACCCGCCTGATCAGCGACCGACACCACGAGTTCGACCTCAACTAGTGCCGTATCAGGCAACGTTTGCCCTGTCGACGACGGCGCGTAGGCGCCGGTCGTCGGCGTGGCGGTTTCGCCAGATGATGTAGCGGCGGATCATGCTGCCCTGCTCTTTGTGGCTGGCGTGGTCGGTGCCGTCGAGGGTGAAGTAGCGCAGGGCGGTGAACTGGGCCTCGATGCGGTTCAGCCACGAGGAGTTGGTCGGGGTGTAGGCGATCTCGACGTTGTTGGCCTCGGCCCAGTCCGCCCCCCGGCGGCACCGCTTGGTGGTCAGGTGCGGGGAGTAGTTGTCACATACGATCGCCAGGCGGACTGTCGGTGGGAGGAGGGTGCGCAGGTAGCGGCAGAATTCCAGGAACTGCGATCGGTTCTTGGTCTTCTTGATGTGGCCGTAGAGCTTGTCCTTGGCCAGGTCGTAGGCGGCGAACAGGTGCCGCACCCCGTGTGGGCGGTCGTACGTCGCCCGCCGTCTGCGGCGTGGTTCACGGTCGGGGTCTTTGTGCCTGCCGCCGCGTTCGGCCCACTGCCGGCCCGGGTGCGGTTGCAGGTTCAGCGGGCCGAACTCGTCCAGGCAGAACACCACCTCCGGCTCGCCGTCCTCGGGTATGACCTCGCCGTCGGCGATGGCGTACAGGTGCTCGACGCGGGCCTTCTTGGCGGCGTAGTCCGGATCACGGGAGGTCTTCCAGGTCTTTATGCGTTGAAACGAGACGCCATCCTCGCGGAGCAGGACCCGCAGGCCCCGTGGCTGATGTCGTCGACCACCCCCTCGGTGACCAGGAAGTCGGCCAGCTTGGCCAGGCTCCAGGTCGAGAACGGCAGGCCGTGCTCGGCCGGCTTGGACTCGGCGATCTTCTTGATCTCCCGTCGCTCGGGCAGGGTGAAGGTCCTCGGCCGCCCGCCCGCGTACTTCGGATAGAGGGAGTCGAAGCCGTCAGCGTTGAAGTTGTGGATCACATCCCGGACCCGGTCCGCGCTGGTGAACGTCACCTCGGCGATCTTCGCCACGGGCATGCCCTGCGTGGATAACAGCACCATCTGCGCCCGGCGCCAGGTCACCACCGACCCGGTGCCCCCACGGATGATCCGCAGCAGCCGCCTGCCCTCGTCGTCATCGATCTCACGGACCCGCACTCGCTCTGCCATCGGCACAGCTTGCCGGACGCGTGCGCCGGAGTGGAATCCGGACGGCGCGTCACCTCACCGACCACAAGGGCCGCTGGTGCGGCGCTAGCCGAGATTCAGAACCTCATCGTCCGCGTGCGTGCCGAACTCGGCGACGCGCACCTCCGCGATGTGCTCGTACCGGCTGATCCGGTCGGTCCACTCCGCGTCGACGCCGAACGCCACCTGCGCGAAGCCCACCCGCCCGACGGCCTCGGCCAGGCCCGGATCGCCAGGGGCCAGCAGCCGCACTGGCGCGTCAAGTGCCACGGTGTGCGGCGGCACGAAGTACTCGTCAGGCAAAACGGTGCGCGCATGGACGAGCGCGCCGACAGCGACAACCGAGCCGGCCCCCAACCGTGCGCACTGCAGGACCGTCGCCGCGGTCGCCACATAGACGCACCTGCCGACCTCGCAGCCCAGCAGCGTGGCATGCGGCCCCACGAAGACGTGGTCGTCGACAAGCACCGGCTGATCGCCGGCGACCGCAGACCCGCGCAACACCGCGTTCTCGCAGATCACCGCCGCCTCCCCGACCTCGATCCGAGCCCCCTCGGCATCGAGCACCGCACCGTACATCACCCGTGCCCTCGGCCCCACGCGGACATCACCGACGAGCGTGGCCGTCGGGGCGACGTAGGCGGTGGGATGGACCTGCGGTTCATGCCCGCGGTGCCGGATGCGGATTCCCTGCGCTTCAGCGATCACGAGCGGATCCTCCCCCGACCGACCGCGAGCATGCTGGCGGATTTCCGACGTCGCGTTCGCCGAGAGACAAGACATGTGCCATCCGCGATCTGAGGCACTACAGGGCGAACGTTGGCTGATACGGCACTAGAGGCAATACCGGTGACTTTATGGCTCTCGAGAGCGCCGTAGGGCGACGTTCCCGCAGGTCAAACGCGCGAATCGACCCTTAAGTCACTGGCATTGCGTCTAGTGTCTCGTGATCCTGTCGGCGTTACTTGATCTTGCCTGTCTCGTTCTATCGGCATGGAGCTCTCTGTGAAACAGGTCGCCGAACTGCGGGAGTTGGTGAGCAGTTGGGACGTTCCTGCCGATATCGCCACGCGGGGTCGGATCGTCTTGTGGTCGGGTGAAGGGCACCGCCGCAAGGATATTGCCGAGCTGCTTGGCATATCGCTGCCGACGGTGGATCGCTGGAAGCGTCG
>NZ_SMKC01000198.1 GCF_004348315.1 Streptomyces sp. 8K308
TTAATACTTATCATTTAAGTCCTTTGACATCTCATCTAAAATTCTAGGACTTGTCACAATTTCTTTTTTTTTTTTTGAGCGTCTCGTGGGCTCGGGCGCTGCCGCGGCCTGCGGCGCGGGTGCCGGGGTGGGCTCGGGCGCCGGGGCCGCCTCGGCGGCGGGCGCCGGAGCGGCCGCCGGCGCGCCGGCACCGTCGTCGATGATCGCCAGCTCGGCGCCCACCTCGACGGTCTCGTCCTCGCCGACCTTGATGGAGGTCAGCACGCCGGCGGCGGGCGCGGGGATCTCGGTGTCGACCTTGTCGGTCGAGACCTCGAGCAGCGGCTCATCCGCCTCGACGCGTTCGCCTTCGGACTTCAGCCAGCGGGTGACGGTGCCCTCGGTCACGCTCTCGCCGAGCGCCGGAAGGGTTACGGAAACCGCCATGGTTTCTGTTGCTCCTTACGAAAAGTGGCAAATGGTCATGCGCGCTCTGGGATAACGCGGCCAGGTCAGTCGTGAGAGTGCAGCGGCTTGCCGGCCAGGGCCAGGTGGGCCTCGCCGAGCGCCTCGTTCTGCGTCGGATGCGCGTGGATCAGCTGGGCCACCTCGGCGGGCAGCGCCTCCCAGTTGTAGATCAGCTGGGCCTCGCCGACCTGCTCGCCGAGCCGGTCACCGACCATGTGGATGCCGACGACGGCGCCGTCCCTGACGCGCACGAGCTTGATCTCGCCCGCCGTCTTGAGGATCTTGCTCTTGCCGTTCCCTGCGAGGTTGTACTTGAGCGTGACCACCTGGTCGGCGCCGTACAGTTCCTTGGCCCGCGCCTCGGTGATCCCGACGGACGCCACCTCCGGGTGGCAGTAGGTGACCCGCGGCACGCCGTCGTAGTCGATCGGCACCGGCTTCAGGCCGGCCAGGCGCTCGGCCACCAGGATGCCCTCGGCGAAGCCGACGTGCGCCAGCTGGAGGGTCGGGATGAGGTCGCCCACGGCCGAGATGGTCGGCACGTTGGTCTGGCAGTACTCGTCGACCAGGACGAAGCCACGGTCCATGGCGACCCCGGCCTCCTCGTAGCCGAGCCCCTGGGAGACGGGGCCGCGGCCGATGGCGACGAGCAGCACCTCGGCCTCGAAGGTCTTGCCGTTGTCCAGGGTGACCCGCACCCCGTCGGCCGTGTACTCGGCGCCCTTGAAGAAGGAGCCGAGGGAGAAGTTGATGCCGCGCTTGCGGAAGGCGCGCTCCAGCAGCTTGGAGCTGTTCTCGTCCTCGACGGGGACGAGGTGCGGCAGGCCCTCCACGATGGTCACGTCGGCGCCGAAGGACTTCCACACCGAGGCGAACTCGACGCCGATGACGCCGCCGCCCAGCACGATCGCGGACTTGGGCACCCGGTCGAGGACCAGCGCGTGGTCCGAGGAGATGATCCGGTCGCCGTCTATCGTCAGGCCCGGCAGGGACCTCGGCACCGAGCCGGTGGCCAGCACGACGTGCCGACCGGTGTACCGCTGGCCGTTGACGTCGACGCTGGTGGGGGAGGACAGCCGGCCCTCGCCCTCCACATAGGTGATCTTCCGGGAGGCCACCAGGCCCTGCAGGCCCTTGTAGAGGCCGGAGATCACGCCGTCCTTGTACTTGTGCACCCCGGCGATGTCGATGCCGTCGAAGGTGCTCCTGACGCCGAACTCGGAGCCCTCGCGGGCCGCGTCGGCGATCTCGCCCGCGTGCAGCAGGGCCTTGGTGGGGATGCAGCCGTTGTGCAGACAGGTGCCGCCCAGCTTGTTCTTCTCGATGAGGGCGACGTCCAGACCCAGCTGGGACGCCCGCAGGGCCGCGGCGTAGCCACCGCTGCCGCCACCGAGGATCACTAGGTCGTAAACGGTGCTGGCGTCGTTCGCCACGTCACGTTCCTCCAAGATGGGGTTTTTCGCCCGCGGCCGGTCGACGGTGACCGGCCGGCGGGTTCCGGTGCCGCCTGGTGGCGGCGTGGTGTGGCTCTCCTGGTGGGTGAGCCGCGGCCCTGTCCTGCCGGGACACCATCTTTGCACGCTGCGACGGAGGACGGGCCCGAGGCCCTGCCCCGGCGGCCGGCACCCCGGCCCCGGGCCCGTCCGGGTCAGCCGGCCAGCTCGCCGCCGGCGGCCCGCTCCGCGAGACGCACCAGGGTGCGCACCGCGGATCCGGTGCCGCCCTTGGGGGTGTAACCGAAGGGCCCGCCCTCGTTGAACGCCGGCCCCGCGATGTCCAGGTGCGCCCAGCGCACCCCGTCCGCGACGAACTCCTTCAGGAAGAGGCCGGCCGAGAGACCGCCGCCCATCCGCTCGCCCACGTTGGCCAGGTCGGCCACCGGCGACTTGAGGCCCTCGGCCAGCTCGGCCGGCATCGGCAGCGGCCAGGACTGCTCGCCGGCCTGCCCGGCCGTCTCGTGCACCAGGTCGCGGAACGCGTCGTCGTTGCCCAGCACGCCGAAGGTGCGCTTGCCGAGCGCCAGCACCATCGCGCCGGTCAGCGTCGCCACGTCCACCAGCGCGTCGGGCGACTCCTCGCACGCCCTGGTCAGCGCGTCCGCCATCACCAGACGGCCCTCGGCGTCGGTGTTGAGCACCTCGACCGTCTTGCCGCTGTACATGGTCAGCACGTCGCCGGGGCGGACCGCCGAGCCGGACGGCATGTTCTCGGCGAGCGCCAGCCAGCCGGTGACGTTCACCCGAAGCCCGAGCCGGGCGGCGGCCAGCACCGTGGCGAACACGGCCGCCGCGCCGCTCATGTCGCACTTCATCGTCTCGTTGTGGCCGGCCGGCTTGAGCGAGATGCCGCCCGAGTCGTAGGTGATGCCCTTGCCCACCAGCGCCAGCGTCGGGGCGCCCTCCGGATCGGGCGCGTAGCCAACCCGCACCAGGCGGGGCGGCGCGGCCGAGCCCTGGCCCACGCCGAGCAGGCCGCCGTAGCCGCCGGCGATCAGCTGCTCCTCGTCCAACACCTGCGTCTCGACGCCGTACTCGGCGGCCGCCGTCTCCACCAGGGCGGCGAAGTCGGCCGGGTTCAACGCGTTGGGCGGGGTGTTGACCAGGTCGCGGGCCCTGGCGACCTCCTCGGCCAGCACCAGCGCGCGCTCGGCGGCCACCGCGTGCGCCTCGTCGCCGGCGTCCGCGTCGAGCAGCGTGACCCGGGAGAGCGGGCCGCTGTCGGCGCCCGAGAAGTCGCGGCCGCGGAAGGCGGTGAACGCGTACGCGCCGAGCAGCGCGCCCTCGGCCACCGGCGCGATCCCCGCCACGCCGCCCACCGGCAGCGCGAACGCCGCGTGCTCGGAGCCGGCAAGCGCGCGGGCCGCCGCGCCGGCCGCCCGGCGCAGCGTCTCGGCCCGGTAGTCGGCGCCCGACTCCGGCGCGGCGCCCAGGCCCACGGCGACCACCAGCGGCACCGGCAGCCCCTCGGGGGCCGGCAGCTTGGTGATCTCCTCCTCGTCGCCCTTGGCGCCGAGGGTGCTCAGGGCGGCCGCGAGACCGCCGTCGAAGGCGGCGTCGACGGCAGCCGCCGCCGGTGAGCCGGGCGCGATGACCGGCCCGGACTCGCCCTTGGCGAGCCCGATGACCACGGCGTCGGCCGGCACCGCGGTCGCCGCGAGATTGCTGAGGGTGAGTGCAGTCACTGTGTTGGTGTTCCTCGTCGTCGTCACTGTCCACGCGGGGCGGGCGCCGCCCCGCCCTGATGCCCGGCATTCGCCAGAAGACTACGCCCCGTGTCGATCAGCCCGTCGTCACGGCCAGCGTCACCAGCGCCACCGTCGCCGCCACCTCGGCCGCCGCGCCCAACACGTCCCCGGTGACGCCGCCGAACCTGCGCTGGCAGTGGCGCAGCAGCGCCTCGGCCGCGCTCAGCGCGAGCACCGCCGCGCAACACGCCGCGAGCGCGCCGGCGAGCCCGTCCGCCGCCGCCCCGACGCCGGCCGCCACCGCGCAGGCCGCGGCCACCGCGAGCACCGCGGCCGGCACCGGCACCGCCCGCGCCACGGTGGCGCCAAGCCCTTCGGGACGCGCCGGCGGCGGCCCCGAGGCCCGGCAGGCCCAGGTCAGCGCGGCCCGCGACACCAGGGCCGCGACCAGCGCCGCCGCCGGCGGGCTCGCCGCCTCCGCCAACGCCGCGACCTGGGCGGCCAGCGCGAAGACCAGCGTCACCACGCCGAACGGGCCGATGTCAGAACGCTTCATGATCCGCAGCGCCTCGCCGGCCGGCCGGCCGCTGCCCAACGCGTCCACCACGTCGGCCAGGCCGTCCAGGTGCAGGCCACGGCTGAGCGTCGCCGGCACGGCCGCGGTCAGCACCGCCGTCAGCGCGGGCCCCGCGTCGAGCGCGCCGAGGAACCAGGCGACGGCCGCCGCCGCGGCCCCCACCACGAGCCCCGCGACCGGCGCCCAGGCCATCCCCACCCCGGCCGCCGCCCGATCCCACCGGACGCCGCGCACCGGGAGCACGGTCAGCGCGCCGAGCGCGAACCGCGGCCCGTCCGTGATCGTGATCCTCGGCCCCCCGGGCGGCGTGGCGTTCATCGGACCGCAGCGTAGCGCCGGAGGCTGGGGACGTCATGGTGCACTGGTGGACTCGTAACATCGTCGATCCCGGGAAACTGCCGCTGCTGCTCGCCCTGGTGGCCTTCGTCGTCACCTTCCTGGTGACCCGCTGCATCACGCGGCTGATCAGAGCCGGGCGCGGCCCGTTCCACGACGTCTCGGCCGGCGGGCAACACGTGCACCACGTGGTGCCGGGCGTGGTGCTCATGCTGGCCGGAGGCTTCGGCGCGGTGGCCGCCGGCACCGAGAGCTGGGTCGGGGCCGTCACGGCGGTCGTCTTCGGGATCGGCGCGGGGCTCGTGCTCGACGAGTTCGCGCTGATCCTCTACCTGCACGACGTCTACTGGTCGGAACAGGGCCGGCGCAGCGTCGAGGCCGTGGTCCTGACGGCGGCGGTGGCGGGGATGCTGCTCACCGGCTTCCTGCCGCTCGGCATCGACCAGACGGGCCCCGAGGAGCGGCTGATCAGGCTCAACCTGGTGACGACCGTGCTCGGCACCCTGGCGCTCGTGGCCGTGGTGGTACTCAAGGGGAAGTACGTGCTGGCCGTCTTCGGCGTCCTGCTGCCGCCGGTGGCGCTGGTCGGCGCGCTGCGGCTGGCGCGACCCGAGTCGCGGTGGGCGCGGTGGCTGTACCGGAAGCGCCCGCGGCTGGCCGCGCGGGCGGAGCGGCGGGCCCGGCGCCACGACGCGCGGTGGAACCGGGTGGGTCGCCGCCTCGGCAACATCCTCGCCGGCCCGCCGAACCCGCCGAACCCGCCGAACCGTGCGAACCCTCAGAACGGTCCGAAGCCGCCGGGCGAGGAACGCTGACCTCAGCAGAGCAGGGTCCTGGCCAGCGGAGCGGAACGGAGGTGCTGGCCGCGCGGAGTGGGGTCGGCCAGGTGGCCGTCCGCGACGACGACCCGTCCGCCGACCACCACCGTGGTCGGCCAACCGGTGACCCGCCTGCCCTCGTACGGGGTGTAGTCCGTGGCCATGTGCAGCTCGGCCGACCGGATCTCACGTGTGGTCGACGGGTCCCACAGCGCGAGGTCCGCGTCCGCGCCCGGCGCGATGACGCCCTTGCGCGGGTAGAGGCCGTTGAGCCGCGCGGGGTTGGCGCACAGCACCTCGACGAACCGCTCGGCCGGCAGCCCCCGCCCGACCACCAGCTCGCTGAAGAGCACCGGCATCCGGGTCTCCACCCCGGGCAGCCCGTTCGGCATCGCCCGCACGTCGTGGCGCGTCGACTCCTTCTGGGCGCTGTCGTAGCAGCAGTGGTCGCTGCCGATGGTGGTCACCCGCCGTCTGGCGACCCGCGAGCGCAGCCCGGCGACGGTGTCCGGGGATCGCAGCGGCGGGCAGCACACGAACCGTTCCGGGTGTGGCCCCGCGTAGGCCGAGTCGTCGAGCACCAGATGGTGGGCCACCGCCTCGCTGTAGGCCAGGACGCCCCGGTCCCGGGCCCGGGTGACCAGGTCGACGGCCTCCGGCGTCGACTGGTGGACGAAGTAGACCGGCGCGGCCACCGACTCGGCCACCGCCAGGATCTCCGCCACGGACGCCGTCTCCGCCAGCTCGGGGCGGGTCTCGGCGTGGTGTCCCGCGTCGATGGCGCCGGCCGCCGCGCCGCGTTCCTGGACGTCGGTGATGATGTGGTCGGCCTCGCAGTGCACCACCACCATGCCGCCCAGGTCGCGCAGGCAGGTCATCGTGTTGAGGATGGTCCGCTCGTCCGCCATGGTCTCGCCGCGGTAGGTGGTGAACATCTTGACCGTGACCACGCCGTCGGCGACGAGGCCGCGCAGCTGCTCTGGCACGGAGGCGTCCCACTCCACGACGCACGCGTGCAGCGCGCTGTCGCACAGACCCTGGTCGGCCTTCGCGCGCTGGGCCGCCACCGCGTCGGCCGGGCGCTCGCCGGGGCGGGGGATGGCGAAGTCCACGATCGTGGTGGTGCCCCCGAAGACCGCGGCCGTGGTGGCCTGCCGGTAGTCGTCGAGCGAGGTGAACTCACCCGAGGTGAAGCCCACATGGCAGTGGGGATCCACCCCGCCCGGCAGCACGAGTCGGCCGTGGGCGTCCAGTTCGCGGGCGCCGGCCGGTGCCTGACAGCTCCCCGGCTCCACCAGGCCCAGGATCCGCCCGCCGCCGACCAGCACGTCGACCCGGCCGCGCCAGTCGGCGTTGACCACGGTGCCGCCGCGCACCACCAGGTCGATCGGTTCCGCGCCGGTCACCGCGCCACCTCGCCGTCACCTGAGGCGTCGTCACCCGACGCGCCCGGCGGCGTGTCGAGCGGGGGGAGCGAGGAGAGGTAGGCACGCCAGCCGCCGTGCCGGGTGATGTCCACGACCCCGGGCGCGTCCAGCGCGCTCGCCCGCATCCGCATCGCGAAGGAGCCGGAACCGTCGGCCAGTCGGATCACCCCGAGCTCGAGCTCCGGCGGCTCCCTGGGCAGCAGCCGGTCGCGCAGCACCTCGTAGTCCACCTCGTACACCTCCCCGGCGATCGCGGCGCCGCCGGTCGGCACCGGATGGAGCCCGGGAAACTCGTCCCTGACCGAGAAGAACCGGTACTCGGCCGCGGTGTGCGCGGCACCGGCGAAACGCGCCTGGCGCAGCGCGTCGTTGAGGCTGCCGCCGGACATCGCCTGTCCGTTGACGAACATGCGCAGCGTGCTCATGGGGTGGACCTCCTCTTCGAGCGGGTCTGACGGATCGGTTCCGGGGACCGGCCGGGGCGCCGCAGCAGCCGGCCGGGGCCCAGGTCGTCGACGGGTTCCGGGGGCGGGTCGCCGGCGACCAGGTCGCGCAGCGTCTCGCCCCACAGCGGTGCGAAGGTGAACGCGTAGGTGCCGCCGGCGACCAGGAAGCCCGGGTGTCCCGGCACCTCGCCGATGACCGGCATCTCGTCCGGCGTGGCGGCGAGCGGGCCAGCCCAGGCCCGCAGCAGCCGCAGCCCGGCCAGGAACGGCAGCACCCGGCCCGCCTGCGCGAGGTTGCCGACCATGCTCGAGGGGCTGACCCGGCCGCGCCCGCCGAGCTCGTGCCGGTCGGCCGGCCAGCCGCCGCCGATCAGGACGTTGCCCGCGCTCACCTGCTTGACCGACAGGCCCTCGCCGATGTGTTGGACGAGATACGGCAGGACCGGCCGCACGCGTTCGGTGGCGTGCATCTGGATGACGACCGGCGACATCCCGAGCGGGATCCCGGCGAGCGCCGCGACCTCGCCGAGCCACGGGCCAGCGGCGTCCACGACCACAGGCGTGACCCAGCCAAGGTCCCCGGACCGCACCACGTAGCCGCCGCCCGGCCGCCGGTCGACGGCCGTCACGGGCGTGAAGGCGTGCACCTCGGCGCCGTGCCTGACCGCGGCCGTCAGATAGGCCGGGGTAATGAGCAGCGGGTTGGCGTACCCGTCGAGTCCGCACCAGGTGGCGGCCCGCACGGTGGGCGAGAGCAGTGGCAGCCGAGCCCTGGCCTCCTCGCCGGTCAGCACCTCGGTGGCGATGCCGGCCGCCCGCTCGAGGTCCCACTTCTCGCGCAGCTCCCGCTCCTGCTCGGCGGTCTCGGCGACCATCAGACCGCCGCTGCGCCGCAGTTCGACGTCCGCGTCGAGGCGCTCCTCGACCGTCGCCCAGAGGGCTGAGGCGCGGCGTTGCAGGGGCAGGAAGCGCCGGTTGTCCACCGGCACCTCCTGGCCGGGGCGGCGCGTGTGGATGGCCTGGATGTGCAGGTTGCCCGCCGTGGTTCCCGAGCCCTCGCGATTGGGCGCGCCCCGCTCCAGGACGACTACGCGGTGGCCCGCCTCGGCGAGGTGGAAGGCGGCGGCGGCCCCCAGGATGCCGGCGCCGACGACCACCACGTCGGCCGAGGACGCTCGGCCGCGGACGGAGCGGGACGACGTGGGCGCCGTCGTCGGCCCGGTCACGCGTCCTCCTCGGCGGTCGGTCCGGCATCGAGCCGGCCGGTGTCGTCGAGCGCCGCGGCCGTGGCGACCGGGATCGGCCGCAACGGCATCCGGGCGGTGAAGGCGCGGGCGCCGCCGGCCCGACCGGCGAGTGCCGCCACCAGGTGGCCGCACTCCCGTCCCTGGCACGGGCCCATGCCGGCCCTCGTCGCGCCCTTGGCGCTCTGCGGGTCATTCCAGCCGCGTTCGGCCGCCCGCCGGACCTCGCCGGCCGTGACCCCCTCGCAGCGGCAGACCGGCGTCTCGTCGGCGAGCGACGTGGCCAGCTCCGGCGGCACGGGGTAGAGCCGCTCGCTCAGCGCGGCGAAGCGGTCGAGCGCGCGGGCCCGCCGCCCGGCCGCCGTCAGCCGACGGGCCGGCACCGGCGCGCCGCCCAGGTCGCCGAGCACCCGGTAGGCCGCGAGCTTCCCTCGGATGAGGGCCGCGTGCACCCCGGCGACACCGGCCGCCTCGCCGACGACGTGGACGCCGGGCACCGAGGTGGCGCCCGCACGGTCGACCACCGGCAACTCCTCGCCGGAGGCCGGGTCGGTACGGGTCAGGCAGCCGAGGAGCCGCGGCAGTTCGGTGCTCGGCCGGAACCCGAAACCGACGCACAGCGCGTCCACCTCGACGCGTCGCGCCACCCGCCCCCCGACCGGGCCGATGTCGACGGCGCGCACCCGGTCCCCGCCCGGGGTGCCGTGCGCGGCCAGCACCCGCCAGCCCTGCCTGACGCGGACCCCGTGCCCGGCGAGCGCCAGCAGGTAGCCGGCCGCCTCCCGCAGGCGCGCGGGGTGGCGCAGCGCGCCGAGCGCGGCGGGGCGTGGCCGGTAGGGGTGGTTGTACTCGAGCAGCTCCACCACCCGCACCCCCACCTCAATCAGGGCGCGGGCCACGGGGAGCAGGAAGGAGCCGGTCCCGGCGAGCACCACCCGCCGGCCGACCGGCGTCCGGTCCATGGTGGCCAGGTGCATGGCGAAGCCAGGGGTGACCACCCCGGGCAGCGACCAACCGGGGAAGGCCCCGGCGCGCTCGATCGCGCCGGTGGCGACGACGACGCGACGCGCGGTGACCCGCCCGGGGGCCCCGGTGCGCACATCGCTGGTGAACAGGGTCCCGGCCCCATCCGACGCGCCCCAGACGAGGGTGTGCGTCAGGCAGCGCACGCCGGCGTCGCGCACGCGCCGCACGAGAACCGTCCCCTCGGGACGGAAGTCGCCGAGCGCGGCCGCGATCGGCTCGGCCCGGCGCTTGAAGTACTGGCCGCCCAGCTCCCCCGCCTCGTCGACGACCGCGACCCGCAGCCCGCCTTCCGCCAGCGTCAGCGCGGCGGAGAGCCCGGCCGGGCCACCACCCACCACCGCCACGTCCACCGCCGTCTCGTGCTCAGCCATGCGCGGCCGTCCTGATCTCCATGCCCTCGGCCACGTGCTCGAGGCAGGCGCGGACCGCGGCGCGGCCGTCGACCGTCACCTCGCACTCCAGGCAGACCCCCATCCCGCAGAACGGGCCGCGCGCCTCACCCGTCACCGGGTTCCTGCGCAGCGCCCAGGTGCCGGCGCCGACCAGCACGGCGGCCACCGTCTGCCCGGCCCACACCTCGTGTGGGACCCCGTCGACGACAACGCCCACGGTCCGGACGACGGGCCGGCCCACGTCCCCGCCACGGCTCTTTCTGGTTCGGCTGTTCATCTACGCCTCACAGGGTTCCGCCTCACAGGATCTTCTTCAGGAACCGGCGGGTTCGTTCGTGACGGGGCGCGGAGAAGAAGGCGTCGGGCGGGCCGTCCTCGAGGACCCGGCCCTCGCTGAGGAACACCACGCGGTCGGCGGCCGCCCGCGCGAACCCCATCTCGTGGCTGACGACGATCACCGTCATGCCCTCGGCGCGCAGCCGGACCATCACGTCGAGCACCTCGGTGACCATCTCCGGGTCGAGCGCCGAGGTGGGCTCGTCGAAGAGCATCACCCTGGGCTTCATGGCCAGCGCGCGGGCGATCGCCACCCGCTGCTGCTGGCCGCCGGAGAGCAGCGCGGGATAGCTGTCCGCCTTGTCGGCGAGCCCCACCGTCTCCAGCAGCTCCAACGCGTCCGCCCTGGCCGCCGCCCGGTCGGCACCGTGCACGTGGACCGGACCGGCCATCACGTTCTCCGCGGCCGTCATGGTGGGAAACAGGTTGAACTGCTGGAAGACCATGCCGATCGCGCGCCGCTGGAGGGCGGTCCGGCGTTCCGGCAACGGCACCCGCCGGCCGCCCCGGTCCCGCTGACCGATGAGGTCGCCGCAGACCCGGATGGTGCCCGAGTCGATGTGCTCCAGGTGGTTGAGGGTCCGCAGGAAGGTGCTCTTGCCGCCGCCCGAGGGGCCGAGGACGAGGACGACCTCGCCCTCGCGCACGGTCAGGTCGACGCCGTCCAGCACCTTGACCGCGCCGTAGGACTTGTGGACGTCCGCGGCCTCGACCACCACCGGCCGACCGGCCCCGGTCCCGCTGTTCGTCGAAGCGTTCATCGAAGCTCCTTCCCGAACCGCCGCGGCGTCGCCCGCCCGGCGTCGACGCGCGCCGGCCGCGGCGCGTGGCCCCGGTTGACGCGCGCCTCGAGCCAGCGCTGGAAGAGGTCCCACAGGGTGGTCATCGCCAGGTAGTACAGGGCCGCCGCGGTCAGCCCCTCCAGGACGCGGAAGTTGGTCTGGACGGCGAACTGCGTGCGCCGCAGCAGCTCCTCGACGGAGATCACCGAGACCAGGGTGCTGGTCTTGAGCAGCCCGTTGAAGCTGTTGCCGAGCGGCGGGACCATCACCCGCAGCGCCTGGGGCAGCAGCACGACCCGGAACACCCTGCCGGGCGCCATGCCGAGCGCCCGGGCGGCCTCCACCTGGCCGCGCGGCACCGCCAGGAACCCGGAGCGGACGATCTCCGACAGGTAGGCCGCCTCGTTGAGCACCAGACCGGTCAGCGCCGCCGTGACGACGTCGAGACGGATGTCCAGCTGCGGCAGCCCGGTGTAGACGATGACCAGCTGCACCAGGAGCGGCGTCCCACGGAACAGCCAGACGTAGCCACCGGTCAGGATCCGCAGCGGGCGGTGCGCCGAGGCGCGCCCCCAGGCCACCAGGGCGGCGAGCAGCAGCCCGAGGGACATGCTCACCACCGTCAGCCACACCGTCGTCCAGGCGCCCTGGAGCAGCCGGGGGCTGGTGAGGAAGTCGAAGAACGCCTCCCATGACCACATGACGTTCGCCCTCTCGCTCGGCCCGCGTCACCCGGCCGCCAGCTGTCCTGTGCTGACCTCGATGGGGCCGGCGTACGGCGTGACCCCGTACTCGTCGAACAGCTCGTCCAGGTAGCCGTCGTCCTTCAGCTGGTTCATGACGTCGGCGACGGCCTCGGCGGTCGCCTCGCTCTGGAAGCCGAGCGCGAGCGGGGCCTCGTTCATGCCGGTGACGGCCGTCTCGAACCGGCCGTCCTCCTGGTAGTAGCTGGTGACCGACTCGACGATGGCGACGCCCTCGACCTGTCCCGCGGACAGCGCCTGGTAGGCGTCCGCGTTGTTCTGGAAGGTCTGGATGGTGATCTCGGGCCTGCCGTCGGCCGCGAACTCCGCGTTCAGGGCCTCCAACGTGTCGTACTCGTAGCCGGGCGCCTCGACCCCGATGGTCATCCCCGACAGGTCGTCCTGGGAGCTCACACCCCGCGCGTTGCCCCCGGGCACCGACACGGCCACGCCCTGGATCTCGTACGGCACGAGACGGATCGTCTCGGCGCGCTCCGGCGTGTAGAACATGCCCGTGTCGATCATGTCCCACCTGCCGCCCTGCAGACCGGGTATCTGGGCGTCGAACGGCACGTTGACGAACTCGGGTTGGAGACAGAGTTCCTCGGCGATCCGCCGGCCCAGGTCGACGCGCATGCCCACGATGTCGTCGTTCTCGTCGACGTACTGCATGGGCGGTAGCGTGGCGTTGGTGGAGATGGTGAGCTTGCCCTCGGCGACCAGCTCTGAGCCGTCGAGTCCAGGGACGCAGTCGGCGGCGGCCTCGGAGGAGTCGTCGGAGTCGGCGCCGCACGCGGCGAGGGGAAGGACCAGGGCGGCCGTGGCCGCGAGGAGGAGTCTGCGCACGATCTTTGCCTTTCGGGGGCGGCGCTGGGGTGGCGC
>NZ_SMKC01000199.1 GCF_004348315.1 Streptomyces sp. 8K308
GTGCGGGGGGCGGGGCGGCACCGCGGTCGGTCGGGCGGCCGGCACGTAGACGCCCTCCGACTCGTCGCCGAGCAGCTCGTGGGGCAGTACCACGACGGCCTGCACGCCGCCGTAGATGTTGCTCTGCAGCTGGACCACCACGTCGTGCCGCCTGGCCAGCGTGGAGACCACGAAGAGGCCCACCCGGCCGTCCTCGAGCAGTTGGGCGACGTCGAGCCGCTCGGCCCCGGAGAGCACCGAGTTCATCCGGTTCTGCTCGGTCGCGGTCATGCCGAGGCCGCGGTCCTCCACCTCGATGACCAGGCCGGCGGTCACCCGCTGCACGCGCAGCAGCACCTGGGTCTGGGGGGCGGAGAACTCGGTGGCGTTCTCCACGAGTTCGGCGAGCAGGTGGACGACGTCGGCGACGGCGTGACCGCGCACGGTGCCCTCGATGGGCGGCACGAGCCGGATCCGCGCGTAGTGCTCGACCTCGGCCATGCAGGAGCGCAGCACCTCGGACATGGCGACCGGGCGGCTCCACTGGCGCCGGGAGATGGCGCCGCCGAGCACCGCGAGGTTCTCGGCATGCCGGCGGATCCTGGTGGCCAGGTGGTCGATCTGGAACAGGCACTTGAGCAGGTCGGGGTCCTCGACGTCGTTCTCCAGTTCGTCGAGGTACTCCAGCTGCCGGTGGACGAAGGACTGCATGCGTCTCGCCAGGTTGACGAAGACCTCGACCCGTTCGTCGGCGCCGCCCGCGAGGCCGGCCGTAGCGGCCTGGGCCACCGCGGCCTCGGCGGCGTAGCCGGCGGTGGCGATCTCGTGCCGCAGCTGGTCGAGCGGCGCCTCATCGGGCTCGGCCGGCGGCGGCCCGTCCGGCGGTTTGAGCCGCTCACCGCGCTCCACCTTCCGCAGCAGCGCCTGGAGTTCGACCCGGACCCGGGTGGCCTGCCGCCGTAGCAGGGTGAGCCTGGCGAACAGGGCGCCGGCCTCGCAGACCGCGGCCACGGCGGCGCTCGCGGCCACGGCCAGGGCCAGCACGCCGGCCCCGACGAGCACGCCGGTGAGGGTGACTCCCCCGCCGGGCGCCCGCCGGGGGCCGCTCAGCAGGTAGCCGACCACGGCCACCGCGATGACGGCGACGAGCGCGGCGGGAAGGAGGGCGAGACTCAGCAGCCGGCGTCTGGTTCCCGGCTCGGTGCGGCTCGGTCCCGGGACGGCCAGCCTGCTGTGGCGGGCTGGGTGTGCCCCGTGGCGTAGCTGTTCGGGCATAGGTGTCCTTATCGGGCGGTTCATCGTGCGCAGGGCAACGCTATGCGTCAACGACGCCGCGGAGAGGCACGGTTCGAGGAATCGCCACCCCTCGCCAGCTTCCAACGAGTGACTTCGGCGGCGCCCGACTTGACACCGGTTCGACGAACGGACGGCAATGACCGGTTATCGACCGGGATCAGTGTTTCATCGGATCGCCATGTCGTAAGGTCTAGGGACATTCCGTCCGCCCGAGGGAGGGTCCGTGGCGCAGCAGTCCGCCGAACCGGTGCTCAGCGGAGTCGTCAACTTCCGGGACGTGGGCGGACTACCGACGGTGGACGGGCGGCGGGTGCGGCACGGGGTGCTCTTCCGCAGCGGCCACCTGGCCCACGCGACGGCCGCCGACCAGGCGTTCCTCGGCGCGCTCGGCCTGCACACGGTCTTCGACTTCCGCAACTCGGCCGATCAGGACCTCGACGGCCACGACGTGCCGCTGCCCGGCGTGCGCCTGGTCAACATCCCGCTCAACGATCCGGCCGAGGGCGCCGCGTTCTGGGCGCTGGTGCGCGACGGCAGCCTGGCCGAGCTGCGCGCCGAGCTGACCGGCCGGCAGGCGCCCGGGCTGATGATCGCCTCCTACCGGCAGATGGTGCTCGGCCGCACCGCCGAGCATGGCCGGGTGCTGCGCGAGCTGGCCGCCGGCAGCACCCCCGCGCTGCTGCACTGCGCCGCCGGCAAGGACCGGGCCGGGCTCACGGTGGCGCTGGTGCTGCTCGCCGTGGGCGTGGAGCGGCCGGCGATCGTCGCCGACTATCTGAAGTCGAACGCCCCGCACCGGCGTTACCGGCTGCGACGGCCGGGCGGCCGCCCCCTGCCACCGGCCGA
Source organism: Streptomyces sp. 8K308 (assembly GCF_004348315.1). Classification (GTDB taxonomy): domain Bacteria; phylum Actinomycetota; class Actinomycetes; order Streptomycetales; family Streptomycetaceae; genus Streptomyces. The sequence goes on from NZ_SMKC01000199.1 coordinate 2,122, forward strand.
GGTCGCCGAGGTCGAGGGGCTGCTCGCACCGCTGTTCGACGCCCGCGCCGAGTACCTGGAGGCCGCCTTCGAGCAGATCGACGCGAGCTGGGGCGGCGTCGACGAGTACCTCGCGGCCGGTCTTGGCGTGACCGAGGTCGACCGCGACCTGCTCCGCGAGCGCCTGCTGACGGCAGCCTGAGCCGCCGCTACTTGCGGCGGACCACCACGAAGTCGGCCAGCGCGGCCAGTTGGTCGCGAACGCCGGCCGGCATGGCGATGCCGTCGAGCGCGGCGAGGGCCGTGTGGTGCTGGCGCCTGGCCTCCTCCTCCGTCCAGGACCGCCCGCCGGCCTCCTCGATCAGCGCGGCCCTGGTGGCGAACTCGGCCTCGTCGAAGTCCTCGAACTCCTCCTGGCTCTTCTTGGCGTCGGCCGTCAGCAACGCCGTGAGCCGCTCGGCGGCCGGCCCCTGGGCGGCCAGCGCGGCCACCACGGGCAGCGACTTCTTGCGCTGCCGCAGGTCGCTCCAGGTCAGCTTGCCGGTGGTGGCGGGGTCGCCCCAGATGCCGAGGAGGTCGTCGACGGCCTGGAAGGCGAGCCCGAGGTGGTGACCGTAGGTCTGCAAGGTGTCGGCGAGCGCGTCGTCGGCGCCGCCGATCACGGCGCCGATGCCGGCGGCGCAGGCGAGCAGCGCCCCGGTCTTGTTGCCCTCCATCTCCAGGCACTCGGCGACGCTGACCCGCTCGCGGTGCTCGAACGCGATGTCCTGCGCCTGGCCGTCCACGAGCTTGCGGCTGGCCGCGGCGAGGCGCCGGGCGGCGCGCGCGGCGTGCTCGGTGCCGCCCTCCAGGATGACCTCGATGGCCAGCGCGAACAGCGCGTCGCCGACCAGGATCGCCTGGGCGGGCCCGTGCACCTTCCAGACGGTGTCCCGGTGCCGCCGCTGCTCGTCGCCGTCCATGAGGTCGTCGTGCAGCAGCGAGAAGTTGTGCACCAACTCCACGGCGACGGCGCCGGGGACGCCGACCTCGGCGGGGGCGCCCGCGGCCTCCGCGGAGAGCAGGGCGAGGGCGGGCCGCACGGCCTTGCCGCTGTCGGCGTCGGTGGGCCTGCCGTGCGCGTCGATCCATCCGAAGTGGTAGGCGGCGACGGTGTCCATGGGCGGGGCAAGCCGGTCGACGGCGGTGCGCAGCGCGGGAGCGGCCAGTGCCCGCCCGCGCTCCATCAGTGCCAGGGCGGCACCATGGCCGTGGGGTTCTGCCGGGTTCACGAGCTCTCCTTGGGAAGTCTTGAGAAGTCTGGATCTTCTGCGTGGCGGGGTCTGCGTGGCGGGGGCGGCGCCGGTCATATCCGCACCGCCCGCGCGGCGGCCAGGCCGCTGCGCACCGCGCCCTCCATGGTCGCCGGCCAGCCGGTGGCGGTCCAAGCGCCGGCCAGGTAGAGCCCTGGCGCCCTGGTCACCGGGCCGGGGCGCAGCCGGCCCACGCCGGGCACCGGGGCGAAGGTCGCGGCGCGCTCCCGGGTGACGAAGAAGTCGCGGACCCGGGCGCCGGCGACCGACGGCAGGAGCCGGGCGAGCTCGGGCAGGTAGCGCTTGCGCAGCACGTCGGTCGGCAGCTGGATCTCGTCGCGGGCGGCGGACTGGGACAGCGCCAGGTACTGGTCGCGGTGTCCGGGCCGCTCGGCGAGCCCGGCGGGACCGGTGCGGTCGAACACCCACTGGACCGGGCTGCCGAGCGCCGCGAAGAACGGTCGGCGCAGCACCGGCCGGTCGTAGATCACGTGGATGTTGAGGATCGGCGCGTCGCCGATGCGCAGCAGCCGCCCCGGGTCGGCGAGGGCGCCGTCGGGCAGCAGGCGGTGCGCGGCCTCCTGGGGCACGGCGAGCACGACCGAGTCGGCGGTGAGCTCCTCGGGGCCCGGCCCTTGGCCGCGCTGCCGGCTGTCGACGGTGACCCGCCAGCCGCCGGGCGCGGGCCGCAGCCGGCGGACCTTGGTGTCTGTGCGCACGCTGGCCCCGGCCCGGTCGAGGGCGGCGCGGGCGAGGGTGTCGTGCAGGTGGCCGAGCGGCACCCGGGGGACGCCGATGTCAGCGGCGCCGGGGCCGGAGAGCAGCCCGGTGCGGAAGACCATGGCGGCGAGGCCGAGCGAGATGTCCTCGGCCCTGGCGTTGAGGGCCGCGACGCCGATCAGGTCCCAGACGGCCTCGATCCCCCGGTCGCGCTGGCCGTGCCGGCGCAGCCAGCTGCCGAAGTCCTGGTCGTCAAGGGCCGGATCGGCCGGGTCGAGGCGGCGCAGCGCGGCGACGGCGCGGACCACGGCGGCCCGCTGGGCCGGGGGCAGGTGCGGGTAGCGGGCGAGGGTGCCGGCCAGGTGGAGCGGCACCGGCAGGGCGGCGCGGCGGATGCGGCCGAGGCGACGGCGCTCGGCGTCGAGCACGGGGACGTCGAGGCGCGGTTGCAGTGGGGCGAGCGCGGTGCCGCCGACGCGGTCGAGGAAGCCCCGGTAAGCGGTGCAGCAACGCAGGTAGACGTGCTGGCCGTTGTCCACGGTGAGTGGCCCCACGGCGCTGTCTCGGCGGAAGGAGAAGGCGAGACCGCCGAGCCTGGGGCGAGTTTCGAGCAGGGTGACCCGCCGGCCGCGGTCGGCCAGGGCGAGGGCGGCGGTGGTGCCGGCCAGGCCACCGCCGACGACCACGGTGTGCCCGCTCGGCCTGGCGCTCACGGGTGGGCCCGCCCGGCGGCCCGGCGCGCCTCGAGCCCCGAGAGGCCGCGCACGGCCACCAGCACCTTCTGGGCGGCGGGCAGGCCGACGCGGCCGCGCAGCACCGCGCACGGGTCCTCGTCGATGCGGTGGAGCAGCCGGTGGTAGGTGCCGGCCATGGCGGCGACGCAGGCGCCGGAGCGGCGGTCGAGCATGGGCAGCAGCCGGAAGCCCTCGGCGAACAACTCGCGGGCGCGGGCCACCTCGAAGCGGACCAGGCCGACGAAGTCGCCGCCGGCGGCGGGCGGCACGAGCTTCGCCGCCCCCTCGTCGTTGTCCACTAGGCCGAAGGGCCCTTGGTCGGCGAAGCCAAAGCGCTCATGGTCGGCAAATCCGAACTTCTTGAGGTCCTCGGCCGGCAGGTAGGTGCGGCCGTTCTCGGCGTCCTCGCGGATGTCGCGCAGGATGTTGGTGAGTTGGAGCGCGAGACCCAGCGTGTCGGCGTACTCGTCGGCGCGCTCGGCGTGGCGCGCGCCCGGCACCGTGCCGAAGACGCCGAGGGTAAGCCGGCCGATGGCGCCGGCGACGCAGCGGCAGTAGGAGCGCAGCTCGTCCCAGGTGCCGTACTGGCGGCCCCGCACGTCCATCAGGACGCCGTCGATCAGTTCGTCGAGACCGCCGAGCGGGATCGGGTAGGCGCCGCTCGCGTGGGCGAGGGCGACGGCCACCGGGTCCACGTCGTCCTCGGGAACACCGCCCGACCGCACCCGGTCGAGCAGGGCGCGGGCCTCGGCGAGCCTGATCTCCTTGACGTCGGGGGCGAGGCCGCCGTCCCCGATGTCGTCGACCCGGCGGGCGAAGGCGTAGATGGCGCAGAGCGCCTGCCGCTTGGCCGCCGGCACGAGACGGGCGCCGTACTTGAAGTTCCTGGCGTGCTGGCCCGCGACCGCCTCGCAGTACTGGTAGGCGGCGACGACGGCGGGCGACGGGTTCTGGCTGGTCGGGCTGTTGGTCACGAGGTTGAGCTCACGCGCCCCTTCTGAGTGTGGTTCCCGCCGCGTACAGCAGGCGGCCCTTGCTCGCCTTGGGCGGCCCGGCCAGCACGTCGTACCCGGCGTCGGCGATGGCCCGGGCGGCCGCCCTGCCGCCGCCGATGAATCCGGCGAGCACCAGCCGCAGTCGCCCGCGGACACTGCCCACCAGGGGCGCGCCCTCGTCGAGCAGCCTACGTGCCCGATCGGTGAGATGGGCGACGAGGGTGCGGACGGACGCGTTGGCGCTTGGCGCCGCGAGGTCGGCCTCGGTGACGTGGAAACGGGCCATGGCGTCGGCCGGCAGGTAGATCCGCCCGCGGGCCAGGTCCTCGGCGACGTCCTGCAGGTGCTCGATCAGCTGGAGCGCGGTGCAGATGGCGTCGGAGCGGCGGACCCGCTCCGGCGTGGCGGTGCCGGTGACGCCGAGCACCATCCTCCCCACCGGGTTGGCCGAGAGCTCACAGTAGCCGAGCAGCTCTTCGAAGGTGGTGTAGCGGTGGGTGTGCTGGTCGACGCGGTTGGCCTCGATCAGGGCGCGGAACGGCTCGGGGTCGAGCCCGGCGCGCTCGACGGTGGGCACGAGGCGGGCGACCAGCGGGTGGCGGGGTGGCCCGCCGCCCTGGCCGTGCCGGGCGGTGGCGAAGGCGCGCTCGAGGTCGGCCTCCAGCGCGTCGAGCATGGCCGGGCGGTCGTCGGCGAGGTCGGGCGGCAGGCCGAGCAGCAGGGCATCGGCACCGCCGGGGGGCAGGTCGCCGTCCCCGATGTCGTCGACGAGCCGGGCGTAGCCGTAGAGGGCCATCAGGTCGTCCCGCCAGGCACGCGGCAGGAACCTGGGGGCCACCGGGAAGTTCTCGTGTGCCGACTTCGCGAGCACCGCGTCGGTGCCCGAGCCCGCCGTCGCCAAGCTGCTCATCCCTGTATTTTCTACCTTGTGCCGGTGGTGCTTGGCGAAGGAGGCCGGTCCGGGCGCGCGGCGCGGCCCGGACCGGCGTGGCCGGCTACTTGCCGGTCTCCTCCTCGTAGGCCTTGAGCACCTGGTCGGTCGGGCCATCCATGATCAACTCGCCCTTCTCGAGCCACAGCACCCGGTCGCAGGTGTTGCGGATGGACTTGTTGTTGTGGCTGACCAGGAAGACGGTGCCGGCCTCGGCGCGCAGCTCGCGCACCCGCTCCTCGGAGCGGCGCTGGAACTTCTTGTCGCCGGTGGCCAGGGCCTCGTCGATCATCAGCACGTCGTGGTCCTTGGCGGCGGCGATGGAGAACCGCAGCCTGGCCTGCATGCCGGAGGAGTAGGTCCGCATGGGCAGGCTTATGAAGTCACCCTTGTCGTTGATGCCCGAGAAGTCCACGATGCCCGCGTACCGGGACCTGATCTGCTCGCGCGACATGCCCATGGCCAGGCCGCCGAGTATCACGTTCCGCTCGCCGGTGAGGTCGTTCATCAGGGCCGCGTTGACGCCGAGCAGCGAGGGCTGGCCGTCCGTGTAGACCCGGCCGCGCTCGGCCGGCAGCAGGCCCGCGATGGCGCGCAGCAGGGTCGACTTGCCCGAGCCGTTGGTGCCGATGAGGCCGATCGCCTCGCCCCGGTAGGCGACGAAGCTGACGCCGCGCACCGCGTGCACCTCGCGGACCCGGGCCCGCGGCTCGCGCCGGATGATCCGGCGGAGCGCGGCGGTGGCGTTGCCCTTGGCACCGTGGCCGTAGACCCGGTAGACGATGTGCAGGTCATCCGCGATGACGGTCGGCACGCGACCGTCGTCCGTCACGCGGGCGGGAGTGTTGGATGCGGGGATGTTCGATTCAGCCACGGCCGTACTGCTCCTCCGCCTTCCAGAAGTACACGAAGCCGCCGATTCCTATGACGGCCGCCCATGCGACAGCGTAGACCCAGGTCACCTGGGGGATGCCGTCGGCGTAGGCCCCGTCCATCAGGGCGTAGCGCATGAGGTCGATGAAGACGAGGGCCGGGTTGGCCTCCAGCACGTCGATCAGCCAGTCCGGCGCGTTCGTCCCCTCGAGCTTGAAGCGCAGCGGGAAGATCACGCCGGACCCGTACATCCAGGTGCGCAGGATGAACGGCATGAGCTGGGCCAGGTCGGGGATGTTGCTCCCCATCCTGGCGAAGATCATGGCCAGCCCGGTGTTGAAGACCAGCTGGAGGGCCAGCACGGGGACGACCAGGACCCAGGAGAAGCGAGGGAAGTGCTGGAAGCCGATCATGACGACGGCCAGCACGATCATCGAGTAGAGCAGTTGCTGCAGCTGCTGGAGGGAGAAGGAGATCGGCAGCGAGGCCCGGGGGAAGTGGAGGGCCCGCACCAGGCCCAGGTTGCCGGAGATCGACTTGACCCCGGAGATCACCGAGGCCTGGGTGAAGGTGAAGACGAAGATGCCGGTGACCAGGAACGGGATGTACTCGTCGTTCTCCATGGGGTCCCGGCCGCCCATCACGAGGCCGAAGATCAGGAAGTAAACGAAGGCGTTCAGGAGTGGCGTGAACACCTGCCAAAGTTGGCCGAGTTTCGCCTGACTGTACTGGGCCATCAACTTCGCCTGGGAGAAGGCGACGATGAAGTGTCGGCGTCCCCACAACTGCCGTACGTACTGGGGCAACGAGGGCCGGGCACCACTGACGGACAGACCATGACGGGCCGCGAGCTCGGCCAGTGTCACATCATGTGGGGGTGCGCTGGTGCGCGTGGTCTCACTCACCTTGAAAACTCTCGTCCTCGCAGGGCAGCAGGCGGATGGCGCCGCGGAGCCGCGGCTCCTGGATGGTCTCAGATCCGAGCTTGTCAGATGACGGGAGGTCGGCCGAGACGTGTCAGGCGCCACACCGTACGCCAACGCATGGGCCTACGGCGACCACACGGCGTACGCCAGCCCTCCACGAAACCCCGGAACCAGGCGCGGAGCGCCGGCAGCGAGCGGGTTCTGGCCACCGTGAGCAGCAGCCAGACCAGCAGGTAGACCGGGATCAGCGGGAGCGGCAGGTTGCGCCTGGCCAGCCAGACCCGGTTCCTGGCGACCATGCGGTGGTAGACCGCGTGCCGCGAGGGGGCGGTGGTCGGGTGGTGCAGCACCAGGTCCGCCCGGTACTCGATCCGCCAGCCCGCGTCCAGCGCGCGCCAGGCCAGGTCGGTCTCCTCGTGGGCGTAGAAGAAGTCCGCCGGCAGGCCGCCCACCTCCTGGAACACCTGGGTGCGCACCGCGTTGGCGCCGCCGAGGAAGGTGGTCACCCGGGAGGAGCGCTCCGGGTCCGAGGCGCGCAGCCTGGGCACGTGCCGCCGCTGGGTGGCGCCGGTGACCGGGTCGGCGATACGGAAGCTGACGATGCCGAGGCGCCGGTCGGCGGCGAAGGCGGCCCTGACCAACTCGGCGGTGTGGGGGTCAGGCAGATGGCCGTCGTCGTCGAGGAAGAGCAGCACGTCGACGTCCCGGCCGCCGGAGCCGAAGGCCTCGATGCCGACGTTGCGCCCGCCGGGGATGCCCAGGTTCTCCGGCAGCTCTATACCCCGGACCGCCTCGGGGAGGTCGGGGAGCGCGGCGCCGTTGCCGACGACGACGATCTCGATGGGGTCGCCGTGCTGCGCGGCGACCGAGTCGAGCAGCGCCCGCAGCTCCTTGGGGCGGTCGCCCATGGTCAGGACGACCGCGCCGAGCCTCGGCGGCGCCGCGGCCACCTCCGTCACCGCAGTCTGCTGGAGGCGAGGATGGACACCAGGTGCAGCAGGGTCTGGAGCACCGCTATCGCGGCCAGCAGGGCCACGCCGAACCGGGTGAAGAACAGGTCGCCGCGGACCAGGTCCAGGACCCCGACGAGCAGGATCAGCAGCGAGGCCTCGACGCCGCCGACCAGCCGGTGGAACTTGAGTGCGGCGGCGGCCCGGCGGGCGAGGGCCATGCCGGACGAGCGGGGCACGGCGGCCTCGTCCTTGACGGCGGCGAGACCGCTGCGGGTCCTGGCGACGTCGACCAGGTCGGTCTCGGCCTTGATCAGGATGGCGCCGAGCGCGGCGACGGTGCCGAGGAAGGCCCAGAGCCAGTTGGGCGCGGCCCCCTCCTGGGCGAGGACGTCGGCGGCCCGCACGCCGAAGCCGACCAGCAGCGCGGCCTCGGCCAGGTAGTGGCCGATCCGGTCGAGGTAGACGCCGGTGACCGAGGTCTGGGCGCGCCACCTGGCGACCTCGCCGTCGACGCAGTCGAGCAGCAGGTAGAGCTGGATCAGCAGGGCCGCGAGCAGGGCGCCGGCGAGCCCGGGCACCAGCAGCACGGCCCCGGCGGCGACGCCGGCCACCACCATCAGGTAGGTGAGCTGGTTGGGGGTGATCCGCGAGTTGACCAGGTGCCTGGTCCAGCGCAGCGAGATCTCCCGCATGTAGAGGCGGCCGGCCCAGTGCTCTCCGCTGCGCCGGTCCTTGACCCCGGCCGGGTGCACGACCGGCCGGAGTTCAGCTACTGATGGCTTTGACATAGTCCGCGTACGCGTCCCTGATCTCGTCGGTGGTCAGGTCGAGGTGCTCGAGGATGGTGTAACGCCCTGGCCTGGTCTGGGGCGCGAAGGCCACGGCGGTCACGAACTCCTCGGTGCTGAAGCCGATGTCGCCCGGCAGGACCGGCAGGTGGTGGCGTCGTAGCACGTCGACGATCAGCCGGCAGTGATCGCGCTCCCCGCGCAGGTACATCGCGAAGGCCGCGCCGAGGCCGACCTGCTCGCCGTGCAACGCCGCGCGCTTGGGGTGGAGGATGTCCAGCGCGTGCGAGATCTCGTGGCAGGCGCCGGAGGACGGCCTGGTGTGTCCGGCGATGGACATGGCGATGCCGGAGAGCACGAGCGCCTCGGCGAGCACCGTGAGGAAGGCGTCGTCCTCACAGTCGCCCGGGTGGCGGAGCACGGCCTCGCCGGCCTGCCTCGCCATGGCGGCGGCCAGGCCGTCGATCTGCTCGCCGGTCTCGCGGTGCGAGAGCTCCCAGTCGGCGATGGCCGAGAGGTTGGAGACGACGTCGCCGATGCCCGAGCTGACGAAACGTGCCGGCGCCTGGCGGATCACGTCCAGATCGACCACGAGCGCGATGGGGGTGGGCACCCCGTAGGAGCCGCGCCCGGCGTCGTTGTCCAGGATGGAGACCGGGGAGCAGATGCCGTCGTGCGACAGGTTGGTGGCCACGGCGACCATGGGCAGCCCGACGCGGGCCGCGGCGTACTTGGCGACGTCGATGATCTTGCCGCCGCCGAGTCCGACGACGGCGTCGTAGTGCCCGGACCGCATGGCGTCGGCGAGCTGGACGGCGGCGTCGATGGTGCCGCCGGCCACCTCGTACCAGTCGGCGCCCGGCAGGGCGGGGGCAAGGCGCTGGCGCAGGGTGGCGCCCGAGCCGTTGCTGATCGCGACGGCCAGCCGGCCCGATGAGGAGATCCGCTGGTCGGCCAGGAGCCCCGCCAGGTTGTCCAGGGCCCCGGCGGCGATGTCGACCGAGACGGGGGACGGGATGAGGCGGGTCAGTACCGGCACGCGATCTCCCTGCCCCTGGCGAGGTCGTCATGGTTGTCGATCTCGACCCAGCTGACCTCACCGATCGGGGCGGTGTCGACCTGGAAGCCGCGGTTGACGAGCTCCTGGTAGCCGTCCTCGTAGTAGAGCTGCGGGTCGCGCTCGTAGGTGGTGCGCAGCGCGTCGGCCAGTTCGTCGGCGGCCTCGGGCTCGATGAGGGTGACGCCGATGTACTCGCCGGTGGCGTCGGCCGGGTCCATCAGCTTGGTGATGCGGCGCACGCCGGTGGCCGGGTCGGCGACGACCTTCATCTCCTCGTCGGCGAGCTTCTTACCGGTGTCCAGCGCGAGGATGATCTTCTGCCCCTGGCCGCGGGCCGCGAGCAGGGTCCGCTCGACGGAGGCGGGGTGCACGGTGTCGCCATTGGCGAGGATCACGCCCTGCTTGATGACGTCGCGGGCGCACCAGAGGGAGTAGGCGTTGTTCCACTCCTCGGCCTTGTCGTTCTCGACCAGGGTGAGCTTGACGCCGTAGCGGCTCTCCAGGGCGGCCTTGCGCTGGTACACGGCCTCCTTGCGGTAGCCGACGACGATCGCGACCTCGTCGATGCCGACCTCGGCGAAGTTGGCGAGGGTCAGGTCGAGGACGGTCCTCGGCTCGCTCCCGTCGGCGGGCTCGACGACCGGCACCAGCGCCTTGGGCAGGGTGTCCGTGTAGGGGCGAAGGCGGCGTCCGGCGCCGGCGGCCAGCACGAGGCCGATCATGCGGGTTCTCCTGTTTCGTCGTGTACGGCGGGTGCCTGGGAGGAGATCCAGAAGCGGATGCTCTCGCCTAGCACCAGAAGCGCGAGACCGCCGGCGAGGACGGACAGCGCGGCGGTGAGGCCCGCTCCGGCCGCCCAGAGGGCGGCGACGGCGGTGACCACCAGGACGCGCCCCTCGTGTCCGCCGGTGGCCTGGACCAGCCAGCGCGGGGGCGCCCCGGCGCCACCGCGGAGGCGGTACACCGTGTCGTAGTGATGGTAGGCGCTGGCGGCCACCAGGCAGAAAGCAGCCGGCAACGCTCCGTTCACCCCGCCGTCGGCGGCGAGGATCAGCACGGTGAGGTACTCGCCGGCCCGGAAGAGGGGCGGCAGCAGCCAGTCGAAGGGTCGGCGCGGCGCGGCGGCCAGGGCGCGGCCCGCGCACAGCGCGTACAGGGCGGCGGCGCCGACCGCGTACCAGCCGCCGGCGACGCCGGGCAGCAGCAGGGCGCCGAGCAGCGCGGCCGTGCCGGCCAGGGCCCAGAGGGGGGCGGCGAGCGC
>NZ_SMKC01000019.1 GCF_004348315.1 Streptomyces sp. 8K308
GCGCCCGAGGGCCCGGCAGGCGTCCGCGCCGCGGCTCCTCGGGCGGCGGGCGGCCCGCCTGCTCACCCCCTGGCTGTTCCTCGCCCCCGGCCTGCTGATCGCGCTGTACTTCAAGTTCATCCCCCTCGCCGAGGGCATCCGCTACAGCGCGCAGGAGGTGCAGCCCTTCCTCGGCAACGAGTGGGTGGGCCTGGACAACTACCAGCGGGTCCTCACCGACGAGCGGTTCCGCGAGGCGTTCGGCCACACCCTGCTGCTCGGCATCGGCCAGACCTTCGGCGCCATCGTCGTGGGCTTCCTGCTCGCCCTCCTCCTCGAGGGCCAGGCCCGCACTCTCTGGCTGGTGCGCAGCGCTGTCTTCCTGCCCGTCGTCACCGCGCTGGCCGTCGTCGGCGAGGTGTGGCGGCTGATCTACCAGCCCACGCCCGACGGGTTCCTCAACACCCTGCTCGGCTATCTCGGCGTGGGACCGCTGCCGTTCCTCGACAGCCCGGACAGCGCGCTGTGGTCCGTGATGGCCGTCGGCGTCTGGGTCGGCGCCCCCTACAACATGGTGATCATCCTCGCCGGTCTCGCCGGCGTCGACCGATCCCTCTACGAGGCCGCCGCCGTCGACGGTGCCTCCGTCTGGCAGCGGTTGCGGCACATCACCCTGCCCGCGCTCCGCCCGGCCATCACCATCATGCTCACCCTCGCCGCCATCCGCAGCCTGCGCATCTTCACCGAGGTGTACGTGCTCACCGGCGGCGGCCCGGCCGGCTCCACGGAGGTCTGGATGACCCGCGTGTTCTCCCTCGGCTTCCAGCGCAACGACATCGGTGTGGCCACCGCCGCCTCGATGCTGCTGCTGGCCGTCACCCTGCTCCTGACCGTCGCGGTCCGGGTGCTCCGCCGAGAGGAGAGCCGCTCGTGAGCGCCCGCCCGTCCGCCGCCAGGACCAGCCGGTTCGACACGGCCCTCGGCTGGTCGCCACGCCTTGGCCCCGCCCTGGTCCTGCGCGCCCTGCTGGCCGCGTTCGCGCTGTTCGTCTTCGCCGTGCCGTTCCTCACCATCGTCGCCGGCGCCTTCGGCGGCAGGACCACCGAGCTGTCCCTCTTCCCCGGCGAACCGACGCTGCGGAACTTCCAGGTCGCCGGCGAGCGCGGCCTGTGGGACTTCTTCGCCAACTCCCTCGTCATCGCCGGCGGCGGCCTGCTGCTCCAGATGACCGTCTCGGTGCTGGCCGCCTACGCACTGGCCCGCCGCCGCTTCCGCGGCCGCGCCCTGGTCATGGTGGCCTTCCTGTTGACGATGATGCTCCCCGAGGAGATCATCGCCGTGCCGCTGTCGCTGGTGCTCGGCGACCTGCCCGTGCTGCACCTGAGCCTGCGGGGCACCGTGCTCGGCGTGATCCTGCCCGTGGGTGCCTGGGGCTTCTCGGTGCTGGTCATGACCGAGTTCATGAAGGACATCCCCCACGAGATCGAGGAGTCGGCGCGGCTCGACGGGGTGGGCGAGCTGCGCATGCTGGCACAGATCATCCTTCCGCTGTGCCGCCCGGCCCTCGGCGTCATCGGCATCTTCGGCTTCCTGATGATCTGGGACCAGTACCTGCTGCCGATCATCGTCGCCGACAGCCCCGACGACTACACCCTCACCGTCGCGCTGTCCGTGCTGCGCTCCGACCCCCTCGTCGGCCAGGGCGTGTTGCTGGCCGGCGCGCTGATCGCCCTGCTGCCCAGCCTCATCGTCTACTTCTGCCTGCAGAGCTCCCTGATCCGCGGCATCACCGCCGGCGCCACCAAAGGATGACCCCGTGAGGATCGACGACCTGACCGTCACCCCCATCGCCTTCCCCGACCCGCCACTGCTCAACGCCGACGGCGTGCACGAGCCGCTGGTGCTGCGCTGCGTGTTGCGCCTACACGCCGGGGACGGCGAGGTCATCGGCCTCGGCGAGTGCGCCGGCGACCGCGACCAGCTCGACCGCCTCGCCGTCGCCCGCCGCGTCATCATCGGCATGGACGTGTTCGCCACGACCGCCGTCACCCAGGCCGTCGACCAGGCCCTCGGCGGCCCGGGCGGGCCGCTGACCGCGTTCCAGCGGGCACGGGTCGCCTCCGCCATCGAGGTCGCCTGCCTGGACGCCCAGGGCAGGATCACCGGCCGGCCGGTCAGCGACCTGCTCGGCGGAGCCGTCCGCGACGCCGTGCCCTACAGCGCCTACCTCTTCTACAAGTGGGCCGAGCACCCCGCGCTTGACGGCCGCCCCGCCATCGCCGACCCGTGGGGCCCCGCCCTGGACCCGGAGGGCGTGGTGCGGCAGGCCACCCGCATGATCGACCGCTACGGCTTCCGCTCCATCAAGCTCAAGGGCGGCGTCTTCCCACCGGATCAGGAGATCGCCGCCATCCGGGCGCTCGCCGAGGCCTTCCCTGATCGCCCGCTGCGGCTCGACCCCAACTGCGCCTGGACCCCGGAGACGTCCCACCACGTGGCGCGCGAACTCGACGGCGTGCTGGAGTACCTGGAGGACCCGACCCGCGGCCTCGACGGCATGGCCGACGTGGCGCGGACCGCACCCATGCCGCTGGCCACCAACATGTGCGTCGTCTCCTTCGAACACCTCCGCCCGGCGGTGGAGCGCGGCTCGGTGGGCGTGGTCCTCGCCGACCACCACTACTGGGGCGGGCTGCACCGCACCCGCCAACTGGCGGCCGTGTGCGAGGCGTTCGGCATCGGTCTCTCCATGCACTCCAACTCCCACCTCGGCATCAGTCTGGCCGCCATGACCCATGTGGCGGCCGCGACCCCCAACCTCACCTACGCCTGCGACACCCACTACCCATGGAACGCCGGCGAGTCGGGCGTCGACGTGGTGCGCCCCGGCACCCTGCGGTTCGTCGACGGCAGCGTGCCCGTCCCCACCGGCCCCGGCCTGGGCGTGGAGCTCGACCCGGACTCCCTCGCCCTGCTGCACGAGGCGTACCTGACGGCCGGGCGCGAACGCCGGGACGACACCGGCTACATGCGCCGGATCCATCCCGACTTCGACCCGACGCTGCCACGCTGGTAGCGCGCGTGCGCGGCGCGGCGGTCCCTCACCTGCCCCAGATCTGACGGTACGCCTCGCGGTAGCCGTCGGAGTCCCAGAAGACGGCGCCGCCGCTGTTGGCGGCCGTGGTGACGTGGACGGGCGCCACGTACTCGCTGGCGGGCTGGCCGGCGAAGGCGCGGTTGAACTCGTCGATGATCTGCCACCCCTGCTCGGTGAGCGGCTCCGGCACCGTGGCGGCCTGGTACTCCCGGCCGTTGACGCGCTCGAAGGCCGACGGGTCGCCGTCCCCCGCCCCGATGTTGAACGGCGCGCCGTCGCCCTCGATGCCGGCGGCGCGCAGCACGGGGGCGGCGTGGTCGAAGTACAGGTCGTTGATGGCGGCGGAGTGGGTCCAGCGGTCGCCGAAGCGGTCGAGCAGGGCGGTGATCTCGTCCGGGGTGCGGGCGTTGGCCTCGCCGATGGGGATGTCCTGGGAGCTCAGCACCGTGATGCCGGAGCAGGTCTCGAGCTCCCGCTCGATGAGGTCGGACTTCTGCCTGGCGAAGGGGATCGACGCGTCGGTGAACAGGACCACGCCCGCGTTGCCGTTGGAGTCGGCGATGATCCAGTCGGCGCTGATCCGCGCGACGTCCTCGGCCCTGGACGTGATGTTGGTGAACAGCGCCGGGTCCTGGCTGGGGCCCGGTTGGGCGACCGCGTGCCAGCCGATCAGCGGGATGCCGGCCTCGTCGGCCCGCTGGACCTGTTCGGCCGTGCTGGCGGGATCGAAGCCGCCGATGACGATGCCGTCGGGGTCGAGGGCGATGGCCTCGTCGAAGGCGGCGCCGATGCCCTCGGCCGTGCCCCGGCCGTTCAGGACCTGGACGTCCCAACCGACGACCTGCCCGGCCTCCTGGACGCCCCGGGCGACGCCGGCCACGCCGGGGTTGGTCATGGTCTGGGCGACGAAGGCGATGCGCTGGCCGGAGACGGCCGCCGGCCCCGTCGTGGGGCCCGACCACGTGGCGTCGACGTCCTGGGCCTCCTCCACGGCCTCCCTGGCCGCGTCGACGACCGTGGGGCAGCCGGACTCGGCGGACTCGCCGTCAGGGGGCGTGGGATCAGGGGAACCACTCTCGCAGCCGGCGACGGTGAGGGCGGCCAGGACGAGGAGCACGGCGGCTGGCACGGGCGCCTTGCGGACGGGGTGCACGGGATCTCCTTACAGGGCGCGAGGGTTCGGATCGGGCGGCATGGCGCGGGGCGGCGGGAGCGGAGACGGGACCGGCGGCGAAGGCGGCGGCCATGGCGCGCCCCGGACGGGAGAGGCCCACGCGGCTGACGGCGATGACGCCGGCCGCGACGGGACCACGAGGAAACCCCAGGTGGTGGCCGAGGCTCGTAGGGCAGGGAGGGTAGCAGGGTCCGGTTCCGACCGACACGCCCGGGTCCTGACAGCCGGTGCGGCTTCGTCCTCGACGCCGAAGAACACCTCCAGCACCAAGATTTAACGGAATTTTTGCAATCAGCGGCTGATCACATATACCTCCGAATGGATCACACCGGTAATGTCCCGCACCCCGGCCCCCGTGGTCCCGCGACTAGCGACGCCTCGGTCACCGTTCACCAGCACAACGAAGGAGGGACGTGGTGTCTGCGAACCCAGCGGACCCGTCACTCGCCCCTGAGCCACCCGACGAGGCCACGCCCGCTGACGAGTCGCCACGGCTCCGGACGAGGGCGGGCGCGGCTCTCGACCGGTGGCCGTTCCGCAGAAAGCTCAACGTCCTGGTCATCGCGCCCGTCGTGGTCCTCGGCACCCTGCTCGGCGTCGGCGTCGTCGACCGGGTGCAGGAGGCGGTGCGCGCCGGCAGGACCGCAGACCTGGCGCGCGACAGCGAGGAGGTCGCGCGGCTGATCAACGAGGTGCAGACCGAGCACCGCGAGGCGCTCGTGCTGTCCGTGGAGTACGAGTCCGCCGCACCGGGCGCCCCGTTGCCGTCGTTCAGCGACTACCGCGAGGCGCAGCGGAGGACCGACGCGCGCGTCGAGTCCGTGCGGTCGGCCTTCGGCTCCGACCTGTCGGACGACGAGACCCAGGCGCTCGACTACCTCCGCGGCCTCACCGTCCTGCGCGAGCGGCTCGAACGAGGCCACGTCCCCAGCGCCAACATCGACCCCGCCTACTCGTCGGCGGTCGACTTCCTGATCGACGGCATCGGTCTCGACCGGTTCCGGGAGGGCTCGTCCGCCTCGGTCATCGCGCGGCTCGACACGGTGCTGCGCGCCAACGCGGCGCACGCGTCGTTCGAGACGGCCGTGTTCTCCGCGCAGACCCGTGACTCCAACGCCCTCACCGAGTACTCCCGCGCGGTCGGCGCCCGCGAGCTCTTCGAGCGCCAGTCGGACCGGTTCGTCCGGATCGCCACCCCGGACCAGGCCCTGACGCTGAGCGGCATCGGGCGCGCCGCCGAGGAACAGGGGATCGAGGCCCGGTTCCTCGAGCTCCAGGTCGACCCGAGTTCGCTGCAGGCCCAGACGCCGGACGAGCTGAACGAGGCGATCAGCGCCGGAGCCGAGCAGTCCGACATCCGCCTCGGCATCACCCAGTCGCTGATCGAGGAGCTGGCCGTCCAGGCCGACGACGCCTCAGCCAGCGCCCTGCGCCAGGCGCTGCTGATGGTCGCGCTCTCCCTGCTCGGCTTCGCCGCCTGGCTCTCGTTCACGTTCCTGGTCAGGCGCTCCGTCGTCCGCCCCCTGACCGACCTGACCAGCGCCGCGCAGGACGTGGTCGACGTGGCCGGCGAGGAGCTCGCCCGCGTCGCGGACGACGAGTCGGGCGACGGCACGCCCCTGCGGCCGCGCCCCATCCCCGTCCCGGTCCGCGACGAGATCGGCAGGCTCGCCGAGACCTTCAACGAGGTGCAGGCCACCGCCGCCGCGCTGCTGGAGCGTCAGGTGCTGAGCCGCCGCAACGTCGCCGAGATGTTCGGCCACGTCGGGCACCGAGTCAGCAACCTGGTCACCCGTCAGCTCACGCTGATCGACGCCCTCGAACGCGAGCAGACCGACGCCGACCTCCTGGACCGGCTCTACCGCATCGACCACATCGCCGTGCGCCTCCAGCGCAACGCGGACAGCCTCATGCTGCTCGCCGGAACCCGCGAGTCAGCCGTCGACGCCCAGCCGACCACGCTGGCCAACGTCATTCGCGCGGCGCTCAGCCAGATCGAGGGATACCAGCGGGTGTCGCTCAGGTCCGAGACGGCGTTCTCCGTCGCCCCCGACATCGTCGGCGACCTGACGCTGATGCTCGCCGAACTGCTGGAGAACGCCGCCGCGTTCTCCCCGTCCCACACGCCCGTTGAGGTGATCGTCCGGCCCGGCACCGACGTCACCCAGGACGGCGGCTCCCTGGTCGAGATCATCGATCACGGCATCGGCATGAGCGCGGAACGCCTCGCCGAGGAGAACGCCCGGCTGGTCCGCCGTGCGCGGCTCGACCTCGTTCCGACCCAGGTGCTCGGCCTCTTCGTGGTCGGCGCGCTCGCCCGCCGCTGGGGCGTGCGGGTCGCGCTGAGCCGCACCCCGGGCGGCGGAGTCACCAGCACCGTCTGGATCCCCTCCGCGCTGCTGCTCGACGAGGACGACGCGAACGGCGGCCCGGCACCGACCCCGGTCCTGCCGAGCCCGGCGCCGCCGCGGGGTCCCACCCCGACGCCCGTCGACGCGGAACCGCGCCTCGTGGCCTCGGGGCTCCCCCTCCGCTCCATTGTGAGGCCGGCCGGCGACCCCGCCTCCGGAGCCGCCCCCACCCTCGAAGGGCCTCGTCGCCTGAAGCGGCGGGTGCGGGGGGCGACGCTGGCCAGGACGGCCCCACCGGTCGACCGGGAGACACTCGCCGTACGGCGGCCCCTCGACGCCGACGCGGTCCGCTCGGAACTCGACGAGTTCGAGTCCGCGGTACGCAGGGCGGAGCGGGACAGCACTCCGCCCGGGACGGACGACGCATCATCATCAGCCAAGGCACAGAAGGAACAAGAGGAGTTGGGCAGTGACCACGTCGACCGGTGACAGCAGCCCAGAGCTGGCGGAACCCACCAACCTGCAAGCCGCCGCGGCCGACTTCACCTGGTTGCTCGACCGGTTCGCCACCGAGACGGCGGGGGTCGTCGACGCCATCGCCGTGTCATCGGACGGCCTGCTGATCGCCGTCTCACAACTGCGTGACCAGGGCGACTCCGAGCGGCTCGCCGCGATCGTCTCCGGCCTCACCAGCCTCGCCGCGGGCGCGTCCGGCAACTACGGCCTCGGCGGCCTCAACAAGGTCATCATCGACCTGGAGGGCGGCCACCTGCTGGTGTCGGCCATCGGCTGCGGCGCCGTGCTCGGCGTGGTGGCGACCAAGGAGGCGAAGCTCGGCAACATCGCCTACGAGATGACCCTCTTCGCCAACCGGGCCGGTGCCGCGCTCACCCCCCAGCTGGTGCTCGAGCTGAAGAAGAGCGTCGGCGCCACACCGGCCGGCTGAACGGCATCGCTCGGGAGCGGACGGCATCGCTCAGCATCGCTCGGGAGCGGACGGCAGCGGGGAAGAAGGGATCGTCATGGACGTCGGGGAAGCCGCCGGCACGCCGGAGGAGCCGGCACGCCGCGCTTCGGCGATCCGGCCTTTCCTGCTGACCGCCGGCCGGGTGTCGGGGAACGGCACCGGGCCACCCATCCCCCTGGAGACCCAGGTCGTGTCGACGGCGACCGGGCTCTCCGCCCTGCACTCGCTCTCCTTCGAACACCACGACATCGTCGCCGCCTGCCGCCGACCACAGTCGGTGGCCGAGCTGGCCGCCCAACTGCGACTGCACCTCAACGTGGTGCGCGTGCTGGCCGAGGACCTGTGCACCGCCGGACATCTGGCGATCCACCGGCCGAACGCCGCGACAGTCCAGGACATCTCCACACTGCGAAGGGTTATCGATGGTCTCCGTGCCGTCCCCGACTGAACAGCCGCCGCTGCCGGTCAAGATGGTCATCGCCGGCGGCTTCGGAGTCGGTAAGACCACCGCCGTGGGCTCGATCTCCGAGATCCGCCCGCTCACCACGGAGGCCGCGATCACGGAGGTCGCGGCGGGCGTGGACGATCTCACCCACACCCCGGGCAAGACCACCACCACGGTCGCCATGGACTTCGGCTGCATCACCATCGACCCGACGCTGAAGCTCTACCTGTTCGGCACGCCAGGCCAGGACCGGTTCGGCTTCATGTGGGACGACATCGTCGAGGGTGCGATCGGCGGCCTGGTCATCGTGGACACCCGCCGTCTCGACGACTGCTACGCGGCGGTGGACTACTTCGAGCACCGGGAGATCCCCTTCGCGGTGGCCGTCAACGCGTTCGACGGCCAGGTCGAGCACGATCTGGACGAGGTGCGGTGGGCGCTGGACGTCGCCGCGCACACGCCGCTGCTCGTCTTCGACGCCCGCAAGACCGGCTCGGTCCGCGACGCGCTGCTGGTCGTCCTCGAGATCGCCCTGTCCCGCGCCGAAACGGCCCAGGTCGCGACCAGCGGCCGCGGCTGAGCGGGCCGGCCTTCTGCTCAGCGGTGCGCCCGGCCGCGCCGCTCCCGCGAGGTCGGCGGCGCAGCGCTCCCCGGTCAGCGGCGCCGTTTGCGGCCACCCTTAGCCCCGGCGGGGCGCCGTGCCATGCGAGCCCGGCCGAGGCGGGCGGCGGGGGTGCGAAAGGCGCGGGCGACCAGCTGCCTGAGCTCCTCAAGTCCGGCCCGGTCCGGATGCGCGGAGTCCAGGGCGGCGGCGACCGCGTCCCTGGCCTCCGGCCCCTGGGCACGCAACGCCTCCTCGGCGCCGTCCCGGCCCCCCGCCAGCTCCACGAGCTGGAGCAGGCTCTCGGCGAGCACCAGCAGCTGTTCGGCCTCGGTCATGTCCTCGGGGGCCAGCAGCTCACGGTGTGCCAGTTCGTTCAGCGCGAGCGGCGCCAGCTGGGCATCGCCCCGCAGTTGGCGCAGCAGCCGTTCGCCCTCGCCGTCCGGCAGACCCGTCAGCAGCACGGCCAGCATCGCCTGCGCACGGGTGCGGAAGGCCATGCTCCCCGCGGCTTCGGTGAGTTGTCGCAGTGCGGCGTCCCGCTCGCCGCGTGCCGAGAGCCAGCCCGCCAGCTCCACGCGGGCGGCATCCGGGGGGTAGTCCTCGGCCAGCACCCCAAGCAGGCCGGCCGCCGGCGCCTGGAGCAGCTCACCGATCAGCGGTGCGTCCCGGCCGGCCGCCAGCAGCCGCTGCCGTACGCCCCGGGTGCCCAGCTCGGTGAGACGGACGAGTTCGACCGACTCGGCGGTCAGCTCCGCTCGCCGGGCGCTGGCGCGCTTCCGTACCGCCGGGTCCGCCGCCACCCCGGCGACGCCCAGCAGCTCCGCGATCTCCGGCGGCATGTCAGCGGGCGGCTCCCCTCCGGGTTCGGGAAGGTCGGCGTCAAGAAACACCGGATCGGCCACGCCACGACCGCGGTCGATCGCGCCGAGGTCGACCAGGGCGTCGAGCACCGTGCGCAGGTCCCGGTCGGCGTGGTCGAACCACATCCGGTGTTCGGCGTCCGACCCGCCGTTCAGCTGGAAGCGGGCCCGGTAGGCCAGGTGTACGGAGTCACGCAGCCACGGCCAGGGCATCGGGTGCGGCAGGCTGTAGAGCGTGTTCAGCACGTCCGCCAGAACGTCCTCGTAGATGTCGAAGAGCATCGACTCCACGTGCCAGCCGCCGCGCGGACCGATCAGGGGCTGCCGCAGCTCGAAGCACGCCTCAAAGGCACGCAGCCACAGCTGAAGCGGGTCGGCCAGCACCGGCCGTGCCTTGGCCACCGCGTACAACCGCCCCCTGGTCACCCGGACCAGCCGTGCCTTCTTCGCCCATTCCACCAGCAGCCCGAGACGCGGCAGGTCGGCCGACGAGCGCACCCCCTCGACGTTGTCGCCGGTGCCCAGCACGTCCACCAGCTCACGGGCGTCGGCCATCCGCAGCCGCCCCGTCGCCGTCACCGCGCGGCCGTCGCGCCCCGCCCACTCGGCGAGCCCGCGCAACCGTGCCACGATCGCCGACGACTCGGCCTGTCGGCACAGCTCGTCGTCCGGGGGAAGCGCCACGGGCAGCTGCGGTTCGGCCCGGTCCACGCCGGACAGCGCACGGCCGGTCAGCCTCCGCTCCATGATCGCGTTGAGGACCTGCCTGTCGTAGGCGACCTCTCCGCTCCGCGCCCGCTTTCCGAACCGCTGCAACGCCGCCGGGTCGAAGACGTCCACGCCCTGCTCGGCCGCCGTCGTCGCCCAGAACTTCGCCAGGCCCCAGCGGGTGCGGTCCGCCATCGCCGCCGGATAACGCCCCGCCGCCGCGTCGACCGCCGCGAGGGAGTCCTGGAGTGCGGGGCCGCGCGGGTCCGCAAGACGCTCGGCGTGCAGATAGCTCAGCAGCGTGCGCAGCGTGCCCGGCGCGACGCCGCGCTCCTCCCCGGGGAGCTCGGTGATCGTCTCCGGCAGCCAGGAGAGCAGCAGCTCCTCCACGTGCCGCGGCTCCCAGAGGCCCAGCCGGCCGTCGGCCGTCGCCCGGTGCCGGTAGTCAAGCGCCGCCTCGGCCAGCGGCTCGTCAACTGGCATGTCCCGCTCGCCGGCCCACCGGAGCAGCCGGTCGACGAACAGCCGGCGGGCCGCCTCGTACTCCTCCTCGGCCCCAGCCTCGAACCGCATTCGCATGTGCCCGCCCAACCTGTCCCGGTGCTCTTCCTGCCACGCCACGCTACCGCCGAACCACGACTCGGATGTGGCACGAGCCCTCCAGAGCCCCCTGCGCGACCTGGAGGTGAGCCTGCGCAACTGGATCCATCGTCGAGTTCATGAGGTGCCTGGTCGAGCTGGCGAAGGAGGTGTCCGCCGACCGGGGCCAGGCCAGAACCCTCGGTTTCACGGAAGACGAGCTCGCCTTCTACGACGCACTGGCCGCCGCCCCGTCCGCCGCAGAGCAGATGGAGGACACACTGCTGGCGAAGATCACACATGAGTTGTACGAGCAGATCCGTAAGGCCGTCACAGTCGACTGGAAGGTCAAGGAGCAGGCCCGTGACCGGATCATGGCCAGAGTGCTCCGGCTCCTACGAAAGCGCGGCCACCCACCGGACCGGCAGCCGGCGGCGGCGATCGAGCGTGTGCTGAAGCAGGCGGAGGACATGGCGGACACGCTGGCGTCAACGACGCATCCTGAAGCGCGCCACATGCTCATAGGCCCCCTCGACCAGCGTCGATGTCCGCGAACATCCCTGCCTTGACGGAGGCTATAAGTGCACCGACAGCCATGCGGCTAGTGACGACCACCCGAGTGGGGTCCTCGCTCTCGCGCAGCGCAATGCCTGTGTGAGCTGCGGCAAGCTCAACGCAATTATTGCCGCCTCCACCAGAATGACGATCGCTGCCAACCGGTCCTCACGGCTCCTCTCAGATCTCACGCGCAATAGATGTGATCACACCCTGCGACCTACTCGCGGACAACGCCGACTCCTCCATGAGGTCAAGCAGGGAACGATAATTCGCCAACGGCGTCGCCGCATCCGCGAACAGCGGCCCATAGGCGGTGTCCAACTGAACGGTGTCAAGCTGTGGCACTACCCCCTGCGCATACAGGATGGACTGTCCCGCTCCGTGGAAGCTTCCCGCGCTGAACGGAATCACGACAATGGTGACGTTGTCCCGGTCAGCGGCCTCTGCCAGATGATTCAGTTGTCGACGTGCTACATCCCTGCCACCGAACTGCATGCGCAGCGCGGCCTCGTGAATGATGCCGACATAGAGAATCGACCCGTCCCCATCCGAAATCGCCTGACGGCCAAGCCGGTGAGCCACACGCAGCTCAACCTCCAGACGCGGAAGCGCCGGCACCACGAGATCGAACAGGGCTCGGGCGTGTTCCTCGGTTTGGAAGAGTCCTGGCAGGTGCACCGTCTGCGCCGTCCGGATGCGCGTCGCGTAGTACTCGACCTCGCACACGTCGAGGAAGCCGTCGGGCAGCTTTCCTCGGTACTCGTCCCACCAGTGCTTCGCTGTCCTCGTCCGAGCCATCTCGGCAAGCGCGTCAGTCAAAGCCTGGTCGGGGCACCCGTACAGGCGGGCGAGTTGCCGAACCTTCTGTTCGTGATCCCCGTGCGCCCCGCCTCGATGTTGGAGACCATGGTGCGGTCCACGCCAAGCAGCCGAGCCGCTTCTCCGACAGGGATGGCGGCGTGTTCCCGTATCCGCCTGAGCTCGGTTGCCAGTCGCCGCTGACGCCCTGTTGGCGTGCTCCGCTGAGCCATCGGCCTCTCTCCAAGCGCGCCGCTACGCCAGCGCATCCACACACAGTTAGTGAGCAGCCAGTCAACTCACTCTTTTGTGGAAACTGAACTCACACGTGAGTTCTTCAGCTACTGACGAGACGCCACCACACCGCCACGCGGAAGCGCACCGCCCCACCACCCCGGAGGCGGCAATGACACCGCCGACGGTACAAACCCGGGTGGCGCCGACCCCATCCGTCACGTACGCGCCGCAGGGGGTGCACGTGTATCGAGAGCCCCAGCCCATCCCGCTCACCGAATCCTGGTTCTACGAGCTTCAGTTCCCCCGCGACCCGCGCGGACCGCGTATCGCACGGCTGACGCTGCGCACCGTTCTCACCCACCACGGTCTGGACGAACTCACCGACCGCGCCGAGGTTCTGACGTCGGAGCTGGCCACCAATGCCGTGTGCCACACGACCGGGCCGGCCTCCGTCAGCCTCACCTGGGCCCACCCGACCCTCCGGGTCAGCGTGTGGGACGCGTGTCCTACGCTCCCGGCAATGCTCCCCGACGCCGCACTGCCGCTCGACGCCGTCGGTGGCCGCGGGCTGTTCCTCCTCGACCGCTTGGCCGACCGGTGGGGCGGCTGCGCCATCGGTGATGGACCATGGGGCCCTGGCGGCAAGACCCTGTGGTTCAAACTGCTTCTGGGGAACGCCGAGTCGGCGGCCGCAGCCGCCGCATAACGCGGCCGCCGGTCGAGTAATCGGCCGCGAGAGGCCGAACGCACGTGGGCTGACGCCAGCCCGAGGTGCTTCGCTACCCGGCGGGACCGCTCGGGCGGGACGGTTTCTCCAGCCCGCCTCGGTCAGTGCCGCCGCTCGCGGACACCTGCACCCCTGCGGGACGCCGGGTTCGCCAGGCACGGCCGCGGCGGGGCCAGGGCGAGTGAAAGGCCCCGGCCGCGAACTGCCTGCGCTCTCAAGTTCGGCCCGGTTCGGAAGGCTGGAGTCCGAGGTGCGGCAGGCGACCGACTCCCTGGCCTCCGCCCCCTGGGCGCGCGACGCCTCCTCGACGCTGTCCCGGCCGCCCGCCAACTCCACGAACTGAAGCATGGTCTCGGCAAGCACCAGCGGATACCCGAGCCTCGGTCATGTCCTCGGGGGCGGCAGGTCACGGTGCGCCGGTGCGTTCGGCGCGAGCGGCGCCAGCTGGACGCCGCCGCGAGCCCGGGTGACGCACCCGGCCCGCCGACATCGCACCTGCCGTCCCCACTCGCCGCACGCGGCGGCGGGTGAGACACCGGGGACACCGGCGGCGGCCTCATCGCCCGGATCGTGGAGATCCCCGTTCCCGCCCTCACCGCCCCGGATCTGCACGTGGTGATGCGCTGTGCACGGTGCACGGTCACCTGTGCGGTGTGCTGAGCTACTCCGTGACGAGGGGAATCGAACCCCCGCGCTGCTCACCACGCGCCAGGAAGAGCCGGATCAACCGCCGGCCCACGGTCTGTGCACGCCTCCGAGAACGGCTACCCGCTCCACGATCCCGAGCCTGGCTCAGTCCACCAGGTCGACCTCCCAGTTGGCACGCTGTATCCGTACGTCGACCTCCCGGATCTCGCGGGCCAGCGCATCGGCCTGAGCACGGAGTTCGCCGACCGGCAGCGCGGAAAGCATCCGCAGCTCCGACCGCAACTGGCGGACGGCCCCACGCTGATCCCGACCCGCGGCCGCGTCGGCCGCCGAGGTGATCACCGCGTGCCGCAGGCGCAACACGTCCCGGCGCGCGAGCGCGTCGGTGAGGGTGACACCTCCGTCGATCACCGTCATGGCGTTGGTCCTGTTGATCCGCCGGATCAGGGTCTCGAGCTCGTCCAGGGTCTCCCCGGTCTCGGTCAGCAGGCTTGCCGCGTCCTCAGCGGGCACCTCGCCCTCCTGATAGCGGGCGCTACCGACCACCCGAGCACGCAGCTGCTCGATCCGGCGCGCCGCCTCCGCACGCAGGGCCAGCCCCTCGGCAAGCTTCACGACTCCCCACCTCTCTCCGTCCCACTGGAGTGTGTCCCCCAACGGTCCTCCGTGCACGGGGTTTTCCGGCGTCACTACGCCCACCGATACCGTGCTCCCGGACAGGACGGCGGAGCCACGTGGAGGCGGGATGACGTTCCAGGGCCGGGTCGGCGCGGTGAACCGACTCACGGCACGGTGGGCTGCGACGACCGAGGGCGGCACGGTCTGCTCGGCGGTCGGGGTCTGGCCGCTCCTGGCCTACCTGGCCGACGGCGCGGCGGGCGCGGCCCGGGCCGAGTTGGCCGAGGCGCTGGGGGTGGCGGCGGATCAGGCGGCCACCGCCGCGAGCGAGTTGCTGGGCGCGCTGGACGCCGTCCCCGGCCTGGACGCGGCGCTCGGCCTGTGGACCCACGCCACCATGCGGCTCCGGGAGGACTGGCGGGCCACGCTGCCGGCCGGGACGCACGGAACGTTTGGGGACGACCTCGACGCCGCGCAGGAGAAGCTCGACGCCTGGGCGGCGGAGCGGACCGGCGGCCTCGTGGAGCGGCTGCCGGTGCAGCTGACGCGGGGCGCGCGCATGGTGCTGGCCAGCGCCCTTGCCCTGCGCACGGACTGGCAACAGCCCTTCACGGAAACCCTGCTGCGCCCGGACACCGGGCCCTGGCGGAGACGCGACCTGCTCGGACTGCGCCGCAGGAGCGCACGGCCGGAAGACGTCGAGGTGGCGGAAACGCCGGACGGCCTTGTCACCGGTCTTGGCGTGCACGGCGACAACGGCATCGACGTACACCTGGTGATCGGCGCGGAGCGAATGACGCCCGGCCAGGTGCTCACGGCCGGCATCCGGATCGTGACGGGCACCCTCACCGCCACCGACGGCGGCCGGCTCTCGGTCGGTCACACCGGTCCCGGGCTGCGCGTCGAGCGGGAACCCGCCGGCACACCGGAGTCGAGAACGCTGGACGTGCGTACGGTGGCCTACGAGGTGCGAGCCGACCACGATCTGCTGAAGCGGCACGCCCTCTTCGGCCTCACCACGGCCCGGGGCCACCGCCGGGGCCACTTCCCGGGGGTCAGCGAGTCTCCGCTCGCCATCGGGGCTGCCCGGCAGTCGGCCCTCGCCCGGTTCGGCGCACGTGGTTTCCACGCGGCCGCGGTGACCGCGATCATGGCGAGGCCGGGCAGCGCGCCGCGCCACCACCACGAGGCGACGGTCGTCCGCGTCTCCCTCGACCGCCCCTTCGGCTTCCTCGCGGTCCACCGCGAGTCCCGGCTGGTCCTGGTGGCGGGGTGGGTGACGGACCCGGCGCCCTACCGCGCGCCCACGCCGCCCGGCGGTGCGGTCACACGTTGAAGCGGAACTCCACGACGTCGCCGTCGCGCATCACGTAGTCCTTGCCCTCCATGCGGGCCTTGCCGCGGGAGCGGGCCTCGGCGACGGAGCCGGCTTCGAGGAGGTCGTCGTAGGAGATGACCTCGGCCTTGATGAACCCCTTCTGGAAGTCGGTGTGGATGACGCCGGCCGCCTCGGGGGCGGTGGCGCCCTTGGGGATGGTCCAGGCGCGGGCTTCCTTGGGCCCTGCGGTCAGGTAGGTCTGGAGGCCGAGGGTGTCGAAGCCGACACGGGCCAGCGTGGCCAGGCCCGGCTCCTGCTGGCCGACGGTCTCGAGCAGTTCGAGGGCCTCGTCGTCGTCGAGCTCGGCGAGGTCCGCCTCCAGCTTGGCGTTGAGGAAGATCGCCTCGGCCGGCGCCACCAGGGCGCGTTGCTCGGCCTTGAAGGTCTCGTCGGTCAGCTCGTCCTCGTCCACGTTGAAGACGTAGAGGAAGGGCTTGACCGTCAGCAGGTGCAGCTCGCGCAGCGGCTCGGCCTGCTCGGAGCCCTGGGCGATGCCGGCCGAGAAGAGGGTGCGGCCGTCCTCGAGGATCGCCTTGGCCGCCTCGACGGCGGCGACGACCGGCTGCCTGTCCTTCTTGATCCTGGCTTCCTTCTGGAGCCTGGGCAGCACCTTCTCGACGGTCTGCAGGTCGGCCAGGATCAGCTCGGTGTCGATGGTCTCGATGTCGCTCTTCGGCGACACCTTGCCGTCGACGTGGACCACGTTCTCGTCCTTGAAGGCCCGGATGACCTGGCAGATCGCGTCCGACTCGCGGATGTGGTGGAGGAACTTGTTGCCCAGGCCCTCGCCCTCGCTCGCGCCGCGCACGATGCCCGCGATGTCCACGAAATCGACGGTGGCCGGCAGGACCCGCTGCGAGCCGAAGAGCTCGCCGAGCCGCGCGAGGCGCGAGTCGGGCACGCCGACGACGCCGATGTTGGGCTCGATGGTGGCGAAGGGGTAGTTGGCCGCCAGGACGTCGTTCTTGGTCAGGGCGTTGAACAGGGTCGACTTGCCGACGTTCGGCAGGCCGACGATTCCGATCGTGAGCGACACGTGAGACTTCCCGGGCGAGAATGCGTGGACGGTGGGCCGACGGACCGTGGGCCGATGAACCAGTCTACGGGCGCGCCCGGGGCCGACTACCCCCGACGGGTGAGCCCTCGACCGACTGTCATATGGGCCGCAAGCGTGTCCATCGCCCTTTTCACCCCCTTCGCCACCTTACCTTGGTGACGTGGAACACATTACGCACACAACCCGTCACCCAGAGCACTACACGGCGGCCCCGGTGCGGACGAGGGTGCCCCGGCCGGCCGGGCGGGTGCCCGCGGTGGGAAACCCGCCGCGGCCGAGGCGGCGACTCCCCAGGGCGCGCCTCACCGGGCTCGGCTGCGGGGTCCTCGCGGTGGCGTCGATGGTCGCGGCGGCCTGGCTCTGCGAGCTGGTCGGGGACGACGGGGCGCCGACCTACTACGGGGCGCTGTTCGTCGTCACGGCGGCGGCCGTCTCGCTCTGGGTGCGGCCGGCCGACCTGGTCTGTGCCCCGGTCGCGGCCCCCATCGCGTTCGCCATCGGCCTGCTCACCACGAACGGCCTGCTGGAGACGGTGACGAGCCTGGCGCTCAGCGCGCCCTGGGTCTTCGCCGGCACCATGACGGCCTGCGCCGTCACGCTCTCCCGCTCCTGCCACCAGCTGCTGCGCAGGCGGGCCGCGCGGCGGGCCGCGGCGCGCGGCCGCTAGCCGGGCTCAGGTGCCGGCCCCGGCCCCGGCCTCGACGCGCAGCGCGGCCGCCTCGGCGCGCAGGTCACGGCGCAGCTCCTTGGGCAGCGAGAACTGGATGTGCTCGCGCATCGGCTGCACGACCTCGACCTGGCCGAAGCCACGCTCGGCCAGCCACTCGAGCACGCCGTCCACCAGCACCTCGGGGACCGAGGCGCCCGAGGAGAGCCCGACCGTGGTCACGCCGGCCAGCCACGCCTCGTCGATCTCGCCGGCGTTGTCCACCAGGTAGGCGGCCCCGGCGCCGGCGCCGAGCGCCACCTCGACCATGCGGGCCGAGTTGGACGAGTTGCGCGAGCCGACCACGAGCACCAGGTCCGCCTCGGCGGCGACCTGCTTGATCGCGGTCTGCCGGTTCTGCGTGGCGTAGCAGATGTCGTCGCTCGGCGGGTCGTTCAGCAGGGGGAAGCGGCGCTTGAGGGCGCCGACGGTCTCCATGGTCTCGTCGACCGAGAGCGTCGTCTGGGAGAGCCAGACCACCCGGGAGGGGTCCTTGACCTCGACCTGCTCGGCCGCCTCCGGGCCGTCGACCAGGGTGATGTGGTCGGGCGCCTCGCCGCTGGTGCCGACGACCTCCTCGTGGCCCTGGTGGCCGATGAGCAGGATCTCGTAGTCGTCCCTGGCGAAGCGGACGGCCTCCTTGTGGACCTTGGTGACCAACGGGCAGGTGGCGTCCACGGTGGCCAGGCCGCCGCGCTCGGCCTCGCGGTGCACCTCGGGGGCGACCCCGTGGGCCGAGAAGACCACGATCTCGCCGCGCGGAACCTCGGAGGTCTCGTCGACGAAGACGGCGCCCTTCTGCTCCAGCATGCGCACCACGTACTTGTTGTGCACGATCTCGTGGCGCACGTAGATGGGCGCCCCGTACTGCTCGAGGGCGCGCTCGACGGCGATCACGGCCCGGTCCACGCCCGCGCAGTATCCACGGGGGGCGGCGAGAAGTACGCGGCGGTTGGTGTCAGACGGGTCAACCATGCGCCTATCGTACGGGGGCGCTCCGACAACCCCGACGGCCGCTTCGGCCGGCTGTCGGTGGCCGACGATAGCGTGAGGCCATGGCTGTGCAGACGTCGGCGGAGACGCCGATCCCGGTGGGCGAGGTGTCCAGGCTCATCGGGAGTTGGGTCGAGCGCCTGGGCGCGGTGTGGGTGGAGGGGCAGATCACCCAGCTGAGCCGCCGGCCCGGCTTCGGGGTGGTCTTCCTCACGCTGCGGGACCCCGCGCAGGACGTCTCGCTCCGAGTCACCTGCTATCGCGGGGTGTTCGACCGGGTCGCGGACGTGATACGCGAGGGCGCCCGGGTGGTGGTCCTCGGCAAGCCCGAGTGGTACGCGCCGCGTGGCGAGTTGTCGTTGCGCGCGTCCGAGATCCGCGCGGTGGGGGTGGGCGAGCTGCTGCTCCGCCTTGACCGGCTCAAACGCGCCCTGGCCGCCGAGGGGTTGTTCGCGGCCGAGCGGAAGCGGCCGCTGCCGTTCCTGCCAGGCTGCGTCGGCCTGGTGACCGGCCGCGCCTCGGCCGCCGAGCGCGACGTGTTGGAGAACGCGCGGCTGCGCTGGCCCGCGGTCCGCTTCGCGGTGCGCAACGTGGCGGTGCAGGGCGTGCACGCCGTGCCCCAGGTGGTCGACGCGGTGCGGGAGTTGGACGCGGATCCGGCGGTGGACGTGATCATCGTGGCCCGGGGCGGCGGCAGCGTGGAGGACCTGTTGCCCTTCTCCGACGAGGCGTTGGTGCGGGCGGTGGCCGAGTGCCGCACGCCGGTGGTGTCGGCCATCGGCCACGAGCCCGACACCCCGCTGCTCGACCTGGTGGCGGACGTGCGGGCCTCCACGCCGACGGACGCGGCCAAGCGCACCGTACCGGACGTGGGCGAGGAGCTGGCGCGGGTGCGGCAGCTGCGGGAGCGCGCCAGGCGGGTGCTCGGCTCGCTGCTCGACCGGGAGGAGCGGGGCCTGGCGGCGGCGCGCAGCCGGCCCTCGATGGCCCATCCGCACCGGATGGTGGACGGGCGCCAGGAGGAGCTCGCGGCCCTGCTCGAGCGCTCCCGGCGCACGCTTCGGCACCTGCTCGACCGGGCGGCGGGCGATCTGGAGCACACCAGGGCGCGCGTGGTGGCGCTCTCCCCCGCGGCCACCCTGCGCCGCGGCTACGCGGTGCTCCAGCGCGCGGACGGCGCGGCGGTGCGCGCGGTGGGCGAGGTGGCGGCGGGCGAGCGGCTGCGGGCCCGGGTGGCGGACGGCGCCTTCCCCGTGACGGTGGAGAACGAGCGTGAGGCGACGTGAGGGAGCGGCGGACCGGTGGAGAGGCGGAGCTTAGGGTGACGGACGTGACGAATCTGACGGATGCGACGGACGGGACGGACGAGGAGGCCGCGGCGGACGGTGCCGGCGCGGCGGCACTCGGCTACGAGCAGGCGCGGGACGAGCTGGTCGACGTGGTGCGCCGGCTTGAGGCGGGCGGCGTGACGCTCGAGGAGTCGCTCGCGCTGTGGGAGCGCGGCGAGGAGCTGGCGCGGATCTGCGGCCACTGGCTGGAGGGCGCCAGGGCCAGGCTGGACGCGGCGATCGCGGAGAGCGAGGGCGCCGCCGCGCGGGAGGCGGCGGACGGCACCGGGGAATAGCCACCCCGGGGCGCCGGTTGCGCGGTGTGTGCGGCCGGTCGCGCCGCTCACCCCCGCTCCTTCCCACCTTGCGAAAGGCACGCCAGGATGACCAGTCTCGCCCTCGACTCCGCCGCCCAGGACCTGCTCTTCCACGAGGCGCACACGGCCCGCGCCTTCACGGACGAGCCGGTGACCGACGAGCAGGTCGCGGCCGTCTACGACCTGATCAAGCTGGCGCCGACCGCGTACAACTCGTCGCCGCTGCGGATCACGCTGATCCGCAGCGCGGAGGCCAAGCAGCGGCTGCTGCGGCACGTGGCCTCCGGCAACCAGCGGCAGACGGCGGAGGCCCCGGTCACCGCGATCCTCTCCGCCGACCTGCACTTCCACGAGAGGCTGCCGGAGCTGTTCCCCGCGGTGCCGACCCTCAAGGACGACGCCTTCGGCGACGCCGAGGCGCGCGCCAGGCAGGCCCAGCTGAACGCGACGCTGCAGATCGGCTACTTCGTGCTCGGCGTGCGGGCGGCTGGACTCGCGGCGGGCCCGATGTCCGGCTTCGACGCGGCGGGCGTGGACAAGGAGTTCTTCGGGGACGGCAGGCAGCGCTCGCTGGTGCTGGTGAACATCGGCCGGCCGGCCGAGTCGGCGTTCGCGCCCCGGCAGCCGCGGCTGGCCGCCGAAGAGGCGGTCAGCTCGCTCTGACCTCGAGGGACTCCGCGAAGGCGGCGAGTTGGTCGGTGGCCGCCGTGCCGAACACCACGGTGGTCACCTCCGACTCCCTGAGCACCAGCGCGTCGTACCGGTCGCCCTCGTAGCGGGCCCAGTCCCGGCCGGCCACCGCCACCGTCTCGCCGGTGTCCTCGGCTTCCCTGGTGATCGAGGCCACGAAGGGCTCGGGGCCGGCGACGATCGCGTCGGACTGGGCGAGCGCGACGTAGTCGTCCTCCGGATCGATCATGCCGAGCCGCCAGGTGGCGCCGAACTCGCCCTGCGGCTCGTACCGGACGGAGGTGGCCCGCCAGTCGGCCGGCAGCCCCTCGGGCGCCAGCAGCTCGTACGGGGCGACGCGGGCCGCGGTGCTGGCCGCCACGTCGTACTCCACCTCGCGCACCGGGTCGATGGACTCGTCGTGCGGGATGAAGAAGTACATGGCGAAGGCGCCGACGCAGATGATCGCCATGGACAGCACCATGTTCCTGATCGTCTGGAGGCGGAGGCGCTGCCGCGACCTCCCGGCGGGCCGCTCACCCGCCGGCTCCGTCTCCCCCGCCGGCTCCGCCCCGCTCACCGTCTCCGCCTGCCGCTCGCTCTCGGTCGTCTCGCTCGCCACCCAGCCATCGTCGCGCACGCCGCCCGGCGCCGAGCAACCGCCCCCGGCAACGCTCATCCGAAGGGCACTCTGCTCATGTGTACGGTTCCGGGCTAGAGTCGAAAGTACCCTCCGCCCAGAAAGGCGTGTTTCGATGCCCGAACACCTTCCGCCCCAACTCGACGTCGATCCGCAGGCCCCCGACCGCAACCTGGCCCTGGAGCTGGTCCGGGTCACCGAGGCCGGCGCCATGGCCTCCGGTCGCTGGGTCGGCCGCGGCGACAAGAACGGGGCCGACGGCGCCGCCGTGCGGGCCATGCGCACGCTGGTCTCCACGGTGTCGATGAACGGCGTGGTGGTGATCGGCGAGGGCGAGAAGGACGAGGCGCCAATGCTGTTCAACGGCGAGCGGGTGGGCGACGGGACGGGCCCCGAGTGCGACGTGGCCGTCGACCCGGTGGACGGCACCACGCTCACCGCCAAGGGCATGGGAAACGCGGTCTCGGTGCTGGCCGTGGCCGAGCGCGGCGCGATGTTCGACCCGAGCGCCGTCTTCTACATGGACAAGCTGGCCACGGGCCCCGAGGCCGCAGAGTTCGTCGACATCGACGCGCCGGCGGCCGTCAACATCCGCCGGGTCGCCAAGGCCAAGGGCGGCAGCCCGGAGGACGTCACGGTGGTCATCCTGGACCGGCCGCGCCACGCGGACCTGGTGCGGGAGGTGCGGGAGAGCGGCGCGCGGATCAAGTTCATCTCGGACGGCGACGTGGCCGGCGCGATCATGAGCGTCCGCGAGGGCACGGGCGTCGACCTGCTGCTCGGCGTCGGCGGCACCCCCGAGGGCATCATCGCGGCCTGCGCCATCAAGTGCCTGGGCGGCACCATCCAGGGCAAGC
Organism: Streptomyces sp. 8K308; assembly: GCF_004348315.1. GTDB lineage: Bacteria > Actinomycetota > Actinomycetes > Streptomycetales > Streptomycetaceae > Streptomyces. The sequence continues at coordinate 22,296 of NZ_SMKC01000019.1, forward strand.
TGTGGCCCAAGGACGAGGCGGAGCGTCGGGCGGCGCTGGACGCCGGCCACGACCTGGACCGGGTGCTGCACACCGACGACCTGGTGCGCGGCGAGAACGTCTTCTTCGTCGCCACCGGCATCACCGACGGCGAGCTGCTCCGCGGCGTCCGCTACCGCGGCGAGACGGCCACCACCCAGTCCCTGGTGGTCCGCTCCCGCTCGGGCACGATCCGCCAGATCGACTCCACCCACCGCCTCTCCAAGCTCCGCGCCTACAGCGCCATCGACTTCGCCCGCGGACGCTAGGCGCGGGCGCTCAGCGCGCGAGCGCTGGGCAGCGACGCGGGCTTCGCCGACCCGCCGACGGCGGCCGGCGCGCCGGCCGGATGGTGGATCGGCGCGGCACGGCGGCACGACGCCCCGGGGCATGCGCCGGGGGCCAGACGCCCTGGGGCGGACCCAACGCCAGGCGCCTCCCGGAGGCGCCGGCCGCGAAGCGGGACCAGCGAGCCCGGAGTGGGCGTTGGGGCCCTGTCCCGACACGGCGGCGCGGGCGCTGCGCGCGGCGCCGGCTGTGCCGGGTCACTGGGTGCGGCCCGGCAAGGCCAAGCGCCCGGGACCGAGACGGGCTCGCCGGTCCGGGGCCTGGCCCCCTTCCGGCCGGGGCAGGGCGGCCACGGCCGAACTGCGGCCAGCCGGAAGGCGGCGAGCAACGGACGGAGGCCCCTCCCACGGCCGGAACCGCCGGCCGGCGGAGGGGCCTTGCGGCCGGGGCGGGTAGGGCGGCCACGCCCGAACCCGCTCTCCCCGGCCGGCCAGGCCATCGGTCGGGGAGAGCAGCGAGTCGCGGGACGGCTGCCCCGGCGCCTGATACCGCAGGTGGCGAGGGGCCTTGCGGCCGGACGGGCAGGGCGGCCACGCCCGGACGGCAACCGGAGCCGGCTGGCCCCCGGTGACAACCGGGACAGGCAGGGCGAACGCCCGGTCCGTCAGGCGATGCGGCTGATGTCGGCGGCCCGGCCGCCAGGGCCGGTGGCCTCGCGCCGCCGGCGCCTGCTCAGCACCACGCGCCGCTCCGCGGCCGTGAGGCCGCCCCACACCCCGTAAGGCTCCGGTTGGAGCAGCGCGTGCTCCCGGCATTCGAGCAGCACCGGGCACCGGGCACAGACCGACTTGGCGGCCTGCTCCCTGGACAGCCGCGCCGCGGTGGGCTCCTGAGACGGAGCGAAGAACAGCCCCGCCTCATCCCGGCGGCAGGCGGCCTCCGAATGCCAGGGACCGGCCAGGTCCCTCGGGCTGCGCTGAGTGGGTACGGCTGGGGACCACTGGGACTCTTGTGGCGGTGACGATTGCAGCACGGTCAACTCCTGATGACGGCTACGGAGGTCGCTCCTGGCGTGGACCCTCACCCGTCCGTGGGGGAGCCGCGGTTCGCCCTTCCCACCATGCGGCCATACGAGTGACGGTCCCCCGAGCCCTACCCGCTGTGCGCACGCTTATGCACGGAGCGACAACAAGCCGGTCGTATCAGTCGTTACGTCAGTCGTTCCGGTTAATCGTCCCCGTTATGCGTCGCCGAGCGGTGTTGTTGGCCGTCATGCGTCACGGAGGTCGCGGATCCGCTTGCCGCGCACCACCTTCGCGTCCACGCCGCCCCAGATGGCCACGCCCTGGACGGTGATCACCGGAGCGCCCGGCTCGGTGGACTCGATCTCCCTGACGTCGAAGCCACCCATCACGCCGCTGCCCGCGCTGCGCAGCGTCACGTTCTCCGGGACCTTGATCTCGATGCCGCCGCAGATCGCCGTGGCGTTGATGACCACCTGCTGCTGCTCGAAGATGGCCTCGGTCAGGTCGAGTTCGACGCCGCCGCAGACGGCGACCGCGTTGATCTTCGCGCCGACCCGCCAACGCCCCTGCCGGTTGGCGCCGCTGAGCACCGCCACCACGTTCTTCGCGCCGGCCACCTGGATCCCGTGGCCCGCGGCCCGCACCCCGGCGGACCGTGGCCCGACGCCCACGGCCGGAGAGGCGGCGGGCGCGGCGTATCGCTGACCGGCCGGCAGGTCGCCGATCAGCGGCTCGAGTTCGGCCAGCGTCTTGGCCCGGTAGACCGCGTCGATCCGCTCGGCGTGCTCCTCGGCGTCGATGCGGCCCTCGGCCAGGGCCTCGCGCAGGATGTCGGCTATCCGGTCCCGGTCCGCGTCTGAGGCGCGGACCGCCGGCGGACCGGCAACGGCTTGCTGCGGCGCCGCCTTGTCCAGCGGCACCTTCCCCAACGGCACGGCGGGCGGGTTCTCGGCTGTCACTCGTTCAGCGTACCGAAACGCGATACATCGCGACCAGTCCCGAGGGCGCCGAGTCGGCCCCGCGGGCGCCCAATCCCCGTCAACCACGAAACCACCCGAAACGGTGATTCCGGGAGCACTGCCGCGTATGCGACGGTGGGAACTTCCATCCGCACAACCACGATCATGGAGCCCCGTCACATGCTCACCATCGGCGACCAGTTCCCCGCCTACCGACTGACCGGCGTGGTCGGCCCGTCCGACGCCTTGGAGTTCCGCACCTTCTCCAGCGAGGACCGAGAGAAGAGCTGGACCGTCGTCTTCTTCTGGCCCAAGGACTTCACCTTCGTCTGCCCCACCGAGATCGCCGCCTTCGGGCGCCTGCACGAAGAGTTCGCCGAGCGCGACGCCCAACTCCTCGGCGTCTCGGGGGACTCCGAGTACGTCCACCACGCCTGGCGCCGCGACCACCAGGACCTCCGCGAGCTGCCGATCCCGATGCTCTCCGACGCCCGCCAGGACCTGATGCGGGCCTGCGGCATCCGCGGCGCCGACGGCTTCGCGCAGCGCGCCGTGTTCATCGTCGACCCGCACAACGAGGTCCAGTTCACGATGGTCACGGCGGGCTCCGTGGGCCGCAACCCCGCCGAGGTGCTCCGGGTGTTGGACGCGCTGCAGACCGACGAGCTGTGCCCGTGCAACTGGAACCGGGGCGACGAGACCCTGGACCCGGTCAAGCTGCTCGCGGGCGTCTGAGGCGTCGGCACCGATGGCACTCGACGACCTCAGGGCCGCCCTGCCCAACCACGCCAAGGACCTGCGGCTCAACCTCGGCTCGGTGACCACCACCTCCCAGCTCTCCCCGCAGCAGCTCTGGGGCACCCTGCTGGCCTGCGCCGTCGCCACCCGCTCCCCGCGGGTGCTGCGCGAGCTCCAACCGGAGGCCCGCGCGCGGCTGACGGCCGAGGCGTTCGGCGCGGTCAGGGCGGTGGCCGCCACCATGGCGATGAACAACGTCTACTACCGCGCCCGGCACCAGCTATCCGATCCCGGCTACGGCACGCTGCGGGCCGGCCTGCGGATGTCCGCGCTCGCCGACCCGGCCGTGCCGAAGGCCGACCTGGAGCTGTGGTCGTTCGCGGTCTCCGCGGTCAACGGCTGCGGCCAGTGCCTCGACGCGCACGAGAAGGCCCTGCGCGAGGCCGGCCTTGCGCGCGAGACCATTCACGACGCGCTGCGCGTCGCGGCGGTGCTCCAGGCCGTGGCCACCACACTGGACACCGAGGCGGCGCTGAGCGGCGCGCCCGAGGCGCTGCCGCTCGGCGAGCCGGCGACTTAGGGAGCCGGCCTAGCCGGCCGCGGCGGGTGGGGCCACCTCGAACCAGACCAGCTTGCCGGTGGACAGGCGCGTCGCGCCCCACTGCCTGGCGAGCCGCTGGACGAGGTACAGGCCCCGCCCGCCCTCGTCGGCCGGTCCCGCCTGCCGCAGCCGCGGCAGCTGCGGCACGTCGTCGCCGACCTCGCAGCGCAGCACGTCCGTGCGCAGGAGACGGACGGTAACCGGCCGTTCGGCGTACCGGACGGCGTTGGTCACGACCTCGCTGACGAGCAGCTCGACCGAGTCCTCAAGCTCGCCGAGCTGCCACTTCTCCAGGCTCTCGCGCACCAGCCGCCTGGCCTCGCGCACCGACTCGGCGCGCGGGTCGAGGCGGCGGAAGGCGACGCTCTCGGGCGCGATGCCCTCGAACCTGGCCGCCAGCAGGGCGATGTCGTCGTCCCGGTCGCCGGGGCCCACGATGTCCAGGATCTCGTCGCACAGCGGCTCCAGCGGAAGGGCCGCGTCCGGCCGGGTGAGCCCGGAGATCGCGGCCAGCTTCTCGCGCAGGTGCTCCACGCCGGTCCACACGTCCCTGGTGCGCGACTCGACCAGGCCGTCGGTGTAGAGCAGCAGCGTGGCGCCGGCCGGCGCGTCGAACTCGACGGTCTCGAAGTCGACGCCGCCCACGCCGATCGGCGCGTTGGGCGGCAGCTCGACCAGCTCGGTCGAGCCGTCGACGTGCAGCAGCACGGGCGGCGGGTGGCCGGCGTTGGCGGCGGTGATGCGGTGTGCGACCGGGTCGTAGACCGCGTAGAGGCAGGTGGCCATCCGGTCGGTACCGAGCCGCTGGGCCTGCTCGTCGAGGTGGTGCAGCACCTCCTGCGGCGGCAGGTCGAGCCCGGCCAGGGTCTGCACGGTGGTCCGCAGCTGGCCCATGATGGCGGCCGAGGTGGTCGAGTGACCCATCACGTCTCCCACGACCAACGCCACCCTGCTGCCGGGCAGCGGGATGGCGTCGTACCAGTCGCCGCCGACGCGGGCGGACTGGGCGGCGGGAAGATAGCGACTGGCGAGCCGCACCCCGGTGGGCGCCGGCAGATCGTCGGGGAGCATCGTGCGCTGCAACTCGTCGGCGATGGACGCCTCGCGGCCGTACAGCATGGCCTTGTCGACGCCGAGCGCCGAGTGGGTGGCCAGCTGCGCCGCGACCTGGAGGTCCTCGTGCTCGAACGGCTCGCGCTCGGGCGACCTGAGGAAGACCGCGATGCCGATCACCCGGCGCCGGCCGCGCAGCGGGGCGATGATCGCGCGCCGGTCCTCGGGGACCGCGTCGGCACCGGTCAGCTCGCGCAGCGCCGCCCTCGGGACCTGGGACTCGGTGAACAGCGGCCGCACCCCGCGCATCACCTCGGCCAGCGGCCCGTTGCCCCTGACCTCGACGGTCGAGGTGGCGCCGGCCAGCAGCGGCAGCAGCCAGCCGCCGGCGTCGGCCGTGCCGGGGGCGCGGGTGTTGCCAAAGGCCAGCTGCTCGGGGATGCGGTCGGTACGGCGGAGCTTGAGCACCCAGGGGGTGGCCGGCATCTCGTCGCCCACCGGCATGGGGTTGAGGAGGTAGACCAGGATGGCGTCGGAGAAGGCCGGGACCGAGGCCCGGCACAGGCCGATCACGATCTCGTCCACGTCGATGCCCCGCGCGATCCGGCGGGTGGCCGACCCCACGAACCGCAGCCGGTCGGTCTCGCGCATCCCGCCGTTCAACCCCTCGCCGGCGGCGGGGTGAACGGGCGGGTGTTCGGCGGTACCGGGCTCGGAGCGGGCGTGCGGCAGCGCTGAGCTCTCGGCGAACGAGGGTACGTCCGCCGTGCGAGCCACGGGCTGCGGTGGGGTCGGGTCCGTCACGAGGGGATGTCCATCCAGGCGGGGAACTAGCGTGCGGTGAGGGGGCATTGTGCAGTTGTGTGGTCGTGGGGGTGATCCTACGTTTGGCGCCCCGGTCGACTTCAAGAGCCTCTCGGGTGCCTCGGCAGTCTTGCCACCTCGGTCGAGGGCGCCATGGGCGCCTCAGGTGAGGGTGCCATGGCAGGACCTGATCTGTCCCAGCCGTGCGGCAACTTGGCCCAGTCGGGGGGCAGCCGGGGAACGTCCCAGCGGGGGTCGGGACGCCACGAGACCCAGCGCTCCGAGAAGGGCGGGCCCCAGTCGCCGATCAGCGCGGCCGCCCGGCGGCCGGCCTCCCGGACGCCCGCCGCCTGCTCCTCGGTCAACAGGCCGGCCCGCAGCGCCTGGGCGAATTCGTCCTCGTCCCGCCACTCCCAGCTGTGATCGGGGTAGACCGCGATGTCGAGGAAGTGGTCCTCGGAATCCACCCCGCCCGACCACCTGCTCCGGGGCTCTTCAAGGTTGACGTACCAGTTCTTGAAGCGCCAGCCCCGCTCCCAGAAAAGCCAGACCGACCAGGGCTCGTCGGGGCGCGCGAGCTTGAGCACCCCCGCGCCCAGCCACTGCGTTCGAACGGTGACACGGGGCTTGGTGTAGCGGGTCGCCAGCGGCTCCAGGTGGATGGGGGTGCCGTCAGCGAGCTCGGGGCGCACGCACTCGGTGCCGGGGGCCATCCAGACGGCCAGCAGCTCGGGGGTGTCGTGGACCACGGTGACGGGCCGGCAGATGTGGAACCCGGTACCGCCGTTGGCCCGGTAACGCCACAGGATGTGGTCACCGGGCCGCCAGCGGTCCGCGCCCTGGGGCCGGTCAGTTCCCGTTGTCATCTCCTCATGCTATTCGGGCCGGCGCGGGGAGTGGGCGCATCCGGCCGCGCCGACGGGAGCGCGACCTGCCGTGGAACGGCTGGGAAACTCCCGGGAAATACTCAGGGCCGCGTCATGCGCAGCACGTCGAGCGCCTCGTCCAGTTGCTCGACGGTCAGGTCTCCCCGCTCCACGTAGCCGCCGTCGAGCACCGCCTCGCGGATCGTCTTGCGCTCCCTGAGGGCGCGCTTGGCGACCTTGGCGGCCTCCTCGTAGCCGATGTAGCGGTTGAGCGGGGTGACCACGGATGGCGAGGATTCGGCGTACTCGCGGGCCCGCTCCTCGTTGGCGGTGACGCCGTCGACGGTGCGGTCGGCCAGCAGCCGGGAGGCGTTGGCCAGCAGCCGGACGGACTCCAGCAGGTTCTTGGCGATGACCGGCAGCATCACGTTCAACTCGAAGTTGCCGGAGGCGCCGGCCGTGGTGACGGTGACGTCGTTGCCGATGACCTGGGCGGCCACCATCAGCACGGCCTCGGGGATCACCGGGTTGACCTTGCCCGGCATGATGGAGGAACCGGGCTGGAGGTCGGGCAGGTTGATCTCGGCGAGCCCGGTGCGCGGCCCGGAGGACATCCAGCGCAGGTCGTTGCAGATCTTGGTGAGCGAGACGGCGATGGTGCGCAGCTGCCCCGAGGTCTCGACCAGGCCGTCGCGGGCGCCCTGGGCCTCGAAGTGGTCCCGGGCCTCGGTGAGCGGCAGTCCCGTGGTGCGGGCGACCTCGGCGATGACGGCGGCGGAGAAGCCGGGCGGGGTGTTGATGCCGGTGCCGACGGCGGTGCCGCCGAGCGGCAGCTCGGCGAGGCGGGGCAGCGAGGCGTTCAGCCGCTCGATGCCGTAGCGGATCTGGGCCGCGTAGCCGTCGAACTCCTGGCCAAGGGTGACGGGGGTGGCGTCCATCAGGTGGGTGCGGCCGGACTTGACGACGCCGGCGAACTCCTGGCCCTTGCGCTCCAGCGACTCGGCCAGGTGGGAGAGCGCCGGGATCAGCTCGCCGGTGACCGCGCCGGTGGCGGCGATGTGGATGGAGGAGGGGAAGACGTCGTTGGACGACTGGCTGGCGTTGACGTGGTCGTTGGGGTGGACCGGCCGGCCGAGGCGCTCGCTCGCGAGGGTCGCGAGCACCTCGTTGGTGTTCATGTTGGAGGAGGTGCCGGACCCGGTCTGGAAGACGTCGATCGGGAAGTGCTCGTCCCAACGCCCCTCGACCACCTCGTCGGCGGCCGCCACGATCGCCTCGGCCATGTCCTTGTCGATCACGCCGAGTTCGGCGTTGACGGTGGCGGCCGCCGCCTTGATCCGGGCCAGGGCCGCGATGTGCGCGCGCTCGATCCGCTGGCCGGAGATCGGGAAGTTCTCCACGGCCCGCTGGGTCTGCGCGCGCCACCGTGCCTCGGCCGGGACCCGCACCTCTCCCATGGAGTCGTGCTCGATCCGGTACTCATTCGTCCCACTCATAAGGACGAATCTACCGGCAGCCCTCGCCGCGCCGTCCTCCACCCGAACGAGCCACGCCCCCACGTCGCGCGGCCGCCCGGGCGACGGCCCCGCTACTCGGTCCGCAGCCCCTCAGGACGCATCACGTACCAGAGGGAAGGCAGGCTGACCAGCGTCACCAGGACGATCACGCCGCCGCCGACGGCCGCCATCGGCAGGAAGGCCAACCAGTCGCCCACCGGGAGGTTGACCATGCCCATCAGCAGGGCGCCGAGCCCTGTGCCCACGGCGGCGGCCAGCGCCAGGCCGAGCACCACCGGAATCGCCGTCTGCCAGAGGAGGGACGCGCTGAGGGTGCGACGCCGGGTGCCGACCGCGACCAGCGCGGACAGCAGGCGCCTGCGCTCCCGCAGCTGCTCCACGGTGGTCACGATCATGCTGGCGCCTATGAGGACCAGCACGCCGGTGGCCCCGATCAGCAGGCCGAGCTGGATCCGGGCCATGGTCCGGTCGGTGCGCTCGTCCTGGAGCTCCATGACGGACGGGTCCCCCGGGGTGCCCCAGACGGCGTTCCGCACCCGCTCGACGGCGTCCCGGTCGGCCGGGTCAAGGCTGAGCAGGACGTCGGTCGAGGCGTGGCCGAGCAGTTCGGTGTCGAGCGCGGCGGGGGTGGCGAGGATGCCGGTGTAGACCACACCGACCGGGTCCGGGTGGGCCGGCACCTCGGTGATGGTCTCCGGCACCGTCCACTGGGCGGCGGCCGGCTCCGGCTCGACCGACGGCTCGCCGACGCTCAGGTCGAGGAGTACCCGCTCACCGGGCTGGAACGCCGCCTCGCCGCCGCCCGCGATGGAGAAGACGTCCCCGTCGACACAGCCGGCGACCTCGGCGAGCTCCCGCAGGGCCGCGCAGTCCCCCACGGTGACGGGGGAGGTCAGCGGGTGTCCCTCGGCGTCCTGCCGGTTGGGACTGCTGGCGGTGCCGGTGACCACGGCCCGGGCGGACTCGACGCCCGGCAGGCTCTCCAGGCCGCCGACGAACCTGACGCTCTCCGCTCCCTTGATCCCCGAGGCCGAGACCTGCACCTGGGCTCGGCTCGTGTCCTGGCCGGTCTCGACGGTGTTCGCGGTGCGGACCCCGGCGAAGAACATGTAGAGGGCGGTGGCCGCGGCGACCGCGACGGTGATGCCACTGACCGCACGCGTCGCCGGACCGCTGCTCAACTGGAGCCGCCTGGTGGCCAGCTGCCAGGAGAGCGGACCGCCGCGCAGCGCGCCGACCAGCCGCTCGACGAGCCAGGGCAGCACGACGGTGGCGCCGGTGAGCAGCAGCACGATGCCCACGCCGACCTGAGTGAGGGTCCCGTCGCCTGCGCCGACGAAGCGGAAGGTGAGCGGCACCAGCAGGAGGAGGCCGAGCAGCAGCGGCACCGCGCGCCAACCGAACCGGCGGGGCGTGCCCTCGGCGTGCCTGACCACCCCGAGCGGCTCGACCGTGACGCCGCGCAGCGCGAAGAGGGTGACCATGAGCGCGGAGGCCGGCACGGACACCAGGACGATCAGGATCAGGCCGACCCCGGGCGACAGGTCCTCGGGGTAGGCGCTGAGGTCGGCGGCCCTGAGGGTGCCGAGGTGCTGACGCACCGCCAGGAAGAGCGGAGTGCCGACGAGCAGACCGAGGAGGGAGCCGGTCAGCGACTCGCCCGCCGCGATCCGGCGGGTCATGGCCATGTCGGCACCGACCAGGCGCAGCGCGGCGAGCCTGCGGTCCCGGCGCTCGCCGCCGAATCTCGCGGCGGTGCCCATGAAGACGGCGACGGGCATCAGCAGCCCGACGCAGATCACGAGCACGAGCAGGGCCATCGCAGGCGTCAGCGGCTCGCGGAAGACGGGGTTTCCGAAGCCGAGGGCCCGGGGCGCCTCGTCCGCGAGGGAGTCGCTGCCCAGGTAGTAGTAGAGGTCTCCCGGGCCGTCGAGACCCTCGTCGCCGATGATGCCGACCCGCTCGTGGTCGAGACGCTCGGCGAGCAGCCGCCCGTCCGCCGAGTCGAGGAGCTCGGCGAGGGCGGGCGAGACAACCATCTCGCCCGGGCCCGGGAACGCGTCGAGTCCGGGCGGCGGGGTGGCGGTGGCGGCCTCCGGCTGGAGGACCAGGCCGTCGATCCCCTCGCCGTGGTACTCGGTGGCGGCGCCTGCGGCCAGGAAGCTGTCGGGCCCCGGCCCGGTGTCGTCCATGTCCCAGAGAGGCTGGCGCGCGTCCACCCGCTGCGAGCGGGCCTCCAGGGCGCTCGGGATCGAGGCGGCGAGCAGCAGCACGACCACCCCGAGGCCGACGCCCACGGCCGTGAGCGTGGTGCGGGCCCAGCCGGAGCTGCCGCCCGCGAGCGCGAACCGGGCGCCGATGCCGAGGTCGCGCGCCCAGGCGCGGACGGCGCTCATGCCACCCCCGCCATGTCCCTGGCGCGCCCGTCCCGGACGACGACCTCGCGGTCCGAGTACGCGGCGACACGCGACTCGTGGGTGACGAGCACCACGGCGGCGCCCGTGTCCCTGGCGGCGGCGACCAGCAGCTCCATCACGCGCTCGCCGTTGAGCGAGTCGAGCGCGCCGGTGGGCTCGTCGGCGAAGATCACCCGGGGGTTGTTCACCAGGGCGCGGGCGACCGCGACGCGCTGGCCCTGGCCGCCGGAGATCTGCCCCGGCCGGTGGTGGCGCACGTCCGCCACCTCGAGCCGCTCAAGCCACTCGGCCGCCCTCGCCTCGGCGGCCCTGCGCGAGACGCCGGTGAGGCGCAGCGGCAGCGCCACGTTCTCCGCGCAGGTGAGCTCGGGCACCAACTGGCCGAACTGGAAGACGAAGCCGAAGTCGGAGCGGCGCAGCGCGCTGCGCTCGGCGTCGGATCCTCGGGACACCTCGCGACCCGCGTAGCGCACGGTGCCCGCGTCGGGCGGGACGATGCCGGCCAGGCAGTGCAGCAGCGTGGACTTGCCCGATCCCGAGGGGCCCATCACCGCGACCACCTCCCCGGCCCCGATGGCGAAGCTCGCGCCGGCCAGGGCCGGCGTGGCGCCGTAGGTCTTGTGCAGGTCGGTGGCGGTCAGCAGGAACTGGTCGGTCATGAACGGACCTCCGAGGCGAGCCGGTCAAGGCGGGCCGCGGTGAGCTCTAGCCAGCGCAGGTCGGCCTCCAGGTGGAACAGGGCGTGGTCGCAGATCAGCTGGTCCGCCAGGTCCCCGCCGGTCTTGCGCCTGGTGAGCTCGCGCATCAGCCGCAGGTGCTCGGCGCGTTGGGTGTCGAGCAGCACCCCCGCGTCCCGGCCGGTGAGCAGCGCGAGCACGACCTTGGTGTAGAGCACACTCTGCAGATAGGGCTCGGGCTTCTCGGGTCTGGTGAGCCAGCCCTCCACGTCCGTGACCCCGGCGTCGGTGATGGCGTACCGCTTGCGCTCGGGGCCACCGCCCGGCTCGATGCCGTCGACCTCGACCAGGCCGTTCTTCAGCAGGCGGGACATCGTCGAGTACACCTGCCCGTAGTGCAGCGGGCGGTCCTGCCCGAAGTGGGCGTCGAAGGTGCGCTTGAGGTCGTATCCGTGCCGGGGGCCGGACTCCAGGAGGCCGAGAAGCGTGTGACTGATGGACATGGGGACGACTATACACGGCGTGTATAAACACAGTGTATACATCTCCGGCATACCTGTCCGGCCGGCGGCGAGGACGACCGTCACCCCCGTGGCACGGATCGGCATAGGACAGGCAACGCCGCATACCCGAGCGGCGTCTGACCATCTAGCGTGGACTACAGCGAGTGCCGGCCTGGGGCTGAGGTGGACGGGGGCCTTCCGTGGACAAGCAGATCGCGCGGGAGGAGCCGCCGGCGCCCGCGCCGGAGGAGCGCGCGGACGTACCCTCCACCCCGCACGCGCTGCGCGCCGCCGGCGCACGGGCCTTCGAGCGCGCCGCCGCCGTCGCCCGTCACCCCTACTGGGAGCGCCCGAGCAGCGAGTGGCTGATCAGGCGCTGGCCCGACCTCACCGCCGCGCTCGCCGCCACCTTCTTCTTCTGGCTCTCGCTCACCCCGTCCCTGGTGCCCCGCCCCTGGTACTACCAGGGCGCCATCGGCGGCATCACCGCCGCCATCGGGTACGGGCTCGGCGCGCTGCTCAGCTGGATCTACCGGCTGTTGTTCCCGTGGCGGCCGAGCGAGCTCGTCAGGGCCCGCTGCTGGCTCGCCTTCCTGGTCCTGCTCCCGTTCGCCATCGCCTTCCTGCTCGGGCGCAGCGCGGACGGGCAACGCGAGCTGCGCCGGCTCCAGGAGCTGCCGCCCACCCTCACCTGGCACTCGCTGATGATCGCGCTGATCTCGTTGACGGTGCTCGGACTGCTGCTGCTCCTCGCCAGGTCCATCAGGCTCGGCACCCGGCAGCTCACCAGGCTCCTCAACCGGATCATGCCCTGGCCGGCGGCGGTCGCCCTCGGCCTCACGCTCAGCACCGCGATCGTGGTCATCGGCATGCGGGACGTGGTCTGGGACCGCGGCATCCTCGAGATCGCCGACCGGCTCGCGGCGGCCAAGGACGAGTCCACCGACCCCGGGGTCATGCGGCCCTACACGCCCACGCTCTCCGGCAGCCCCGACTCGCTGATCTCCTGGGACGACCTGGGCAACAAGGGCCGCACCTTCACCGGCACCGCCCTGTCCGCCGACGAGATCGCGGAGTTCGGCGGCGAGGAGGCGATCGACCCGATACGCGTCTACGTGGGCCGCAAGGCGTACGACGACTACGCGGACGGCGCGGAGCTCGCGGTGCGCGAGCTGGAGCGCACCGGCGCGTTCGACCGCGAGGTGCTGGCCATCACGGGCACCACCGGCACCGGCTGGGTCAACCCGACCACCGTCGAGGCCCTGGAGTACATGCACGGGGGCGACACGGCCGTGGTGGCCATGCAGTACTCCTACTTACCGAGTTGGGCCTCGTTCATGGTGGACAGGGAGGAGGCCGGCCGGGCCACCGAGGAGCTGTTCGACGCGGTCCACGCGCGCTGGGAGCAGGAACCGGCGGACGAGCGGCCGAAGCTGCTGGTGTTCGGCGAGAGCCTGGCGGTCTCCGCGATCGAGTCGGCCTTCGACGACCTGGACGACCTGCTCTCCCGCACCGACGGCGCGCTGCTGATCGGCCCACCCGACTTCAGCCCGATCCACTCAGAGCTCACCGAGCGGCGGGACGCCGGCAGCCCGATCTGGCGGCCCGTCTACGACGACGGGCGGCACGTCAGGTTCGCCCAGTTCCCCGACCGCGACCTGCGGCTGCCGGAGGGCGAGCCGTGGCTCGAACCGCGCGTCGTCTACCTGCAGAACGCCTCGGACCCGGTGGTCTGGTGGTCACCCGACCTGCTGTTCCGGCGCCCCGAGTGGCTCAACCGCCCGCTCGGCCCCGATGTCACCTCGTCCATCGACTGGTTCCCGTTCGTCACCTTCTGGCAGACGACGGTCGACATGGCCAACTCCTACGGCGCCCCGGCCCCGCACGGCCACCGCTACGGCTCCAACCCGGTCGGCGCCTGGGCCGCGATCGCCCCGCCCGACGACTGGACCGAGGCCGACACGGAACGCCTCTCCTGGCTCCTCGAAGTCCGCCACCCACCACGCCACGGCTGGGCGGGCTAGGCCGGGCCGGCCTGCCGGCCTGCCGGCCTACCGGCCTACCGGCCCGAAGGGGCGCGGCACGTCAGCTCAACTGACGGCGAACGGCCGTGCCAACAGGCCGGTCACGTGCGCCGCGCCGGGCCCGGGCCGCGTGCGCGACGGGCCCGCCCGTCCGGCCTGCCGGCCTACCGGTTCGAAGGGGCGGAGGGGCACGGCACGTCAACGCGACCGACGGCGAACGGCCGCCACGGGCGGCCCGGGAGATATTGAGCCGGCCGGCGGCCGGCGGCGGAGGGCCACCGGCCAACCGTCCTGGCCGAACGAACCGTCGAGCCCGGCCTGCGAGTCCGGACTTCCGCCCAGAAGAGCGGGGTCTCAACGGCCGGTTCGGAGAAACCGCCCGCAGCGGCGGCTCATGGCCGTGGGACGGGGCTCACCGGTCCGTAGGCGCGGTGAGCCCCGGGGAAGCCGACGCCGGTCGGCCGGTCGGCCGGTCGGCACCCGGCGATCGCCGGCTCCGCCCGAAGGCGACGCACCGGCCGCCAGGCCGGGCCCCGCTCCGGAGGAGCGTGGCCGCCGGCGGGCCCTCGGCCCGCCGAGGCCGAAGGCCCTTCGGACCGGCAGGCCGGACGGGAGGCCGGACGGGAGGCCGGACGGAAGGCCGGTCGCCTGCCGGGCCGCGGGACCAGGGGCCTGCGCTCCTTCGGAACGGTAGGCCGCCAGGCCGGTCAGGCGTCGCCCGCCGAAGACGGTTTCGTCGGGGCGAGTTCGGCGATGGTCGCGCCGCTGATGGCGGCGCGGCCGGCGCGGGCGTCGAGTTCCTCCTGGTAGGCCCGCAGGTAGCCGACGACCGTGCTGGTCACCGCGATCAGCGGCACCGCGACGACCGCGCCCGGGATGCCGGCCAGCATCGAGCCGGCGGCGACGCCGAGCACCACGGCCAGCGGGTGCACCCGCACCATCCGGCCCAGGATGAACGGCTGGAGGATGTGCCCCTCGATCTGCTGCACGAGCAGCACCACGCCCAGCACGATCAGCGCGTCCACCGCGGTGGTGGTGACGAGGGCCACCACCACGGCGAGGGCGCCGGAGGCGATCGCGCCGACCAGCGGCACGAAGGCGGAGAGGAAGACGATCACGCCGAGCGGCACGGCCATCGGCACCCCGACGGCAAAGAGGCCGATGCCGATGCCGAGCGCGTCGATCAGCGCGACTATCACCGTGCCCCGCACATAGCCGGTCAGGGTGATCCAGGCGCGGGGCCCGGCGCCCGCCACGCCCTCCCTGGCCGCCCGCGGCACCAGCCGCAGGAACCACTGCCACACGCCGGCGCCGTCGTAGAGCAGGAAGAGCACCACGAAGAGCGCGAGACCGGCGCCGGTGAAGAACTCCACCGCGTAGTTGACGCCTTCGAGGCCGGCCGAGGTCAACTCGGAGCTGTGGTCAGCGATCCAGTCGTTGATGTTATCGGTCCACTCGTTGATGTTCTCCTCGGTGATGTCGAACGGCAGCTCGAGGACCCAGTTCCGCAGCTTGTCGATGCCCTCCTGCACCTGATCGACCAGTCTGTCCGAGTTCTCGATGACCTGCCAGACCACGAACCAGCCGACCAGGCCCATCGCCGCGAAGCCGCCGAGCGCCGTGATGGCGGTAGCCGGGCCCCGGCCGATGCCGAGCCGCCTGAGCCAGCCGACGAACGGCTGCAGCGCGGCGGTGATCAGCAGGCCGGCGGCGAACGACATCACCAGCAGGCTGACCGAGCTGACCACCTGCATCACGACCCAGACCACGCCGGCGAGCACCAGCATCCGCCAGCCGGCCTCGGCCGCCACCCGCACGCCCCAGGGGATCGCCTCCGCCGGCTGGGGTCGGCGCGGCACCGGCGCCTCGGCCGTGCCACCGGGCGGCGGCTCCTCGCCGCCGCCCCCCTCGCCGGCCGCCTTCGGTTCGAGCGCGGGCCCACCGGTCAGCACGGCCTGCCTCGCCCTGGGCTCGAGCGACTTCCCGCCCCCGCCCTCGGGCCCCGTGTCGGCGCGCGCCGCCGACACCTCCGCCTCGCCGCGCTCGCCGGCCTCGCGCTCCCGGCGCTCCTGCTCGCGCTCGGCGTCGCCGCGCAACCGCGACACCCGCGAGCCGACCCGCGACAAACCGGCCCCGAGCCGGCCAAGTCTCGACATCCCTGGTCCCTCCGCCCCCAGCTTTCGTCTCACGCAAACGCGCCTCGACGTTACCTTGGGCCGCCGGACACCGGGGTATCCAACCGGAATCAGTGCTGTCACAAGCGAGGCCCCCGAGCCGCATGGCTCGGGGGCCTCGCGTGAAAGATCGCCGGGATCCTCCGGATCAGTACCAGTTGTTGACGGTCCAGAAGTCCCACGCGCCGCACGGGCTGCCGTACCGCTCGTTCATGTAGTTCAGGCCCCAGCGGATCTGGGTGGCCGGGTTGGTCTGCCAGTCGGCGCCGGCGGAGGCCATCTTGGAGCCGGGCAGGGCCTGCATCAGGCCGTACGCGCCGGACGAGGGGTTGGTGGCCTGGTAGTTCCAGTCGCTCTCGTGGTCCACGATGTTCGAGAAGCACTGGAACTGGTCGGCGCCGACGATCTCCCTGGCCATCTGCTGGATCTCGGCCACGGTGTACGAGGACTGGACGGCGTAGTCGGCCGACGCGCTCGCGGACTGGGCCTCGGCGGCGGCCGCCGCGGCGGCGGCCTCCGCGGCCTCGCGCTCGGCGCGCTCCTGGGCCTCACGCTCCTCGGCGGCCCGGCGCTCGGTGGCGTCCTCGGCGGCCTGGATGCGGGCCGCCTCCTGGGCGGCGATGCGCGCCTCCGCGTCGGCGGCGACGGACTGGATCTCCGCCTGCTGGGTCAACGACGCGGTGTGCAGCTGGGCATTCGTGCCAGCGGGTATCTCCGAGAGCAGCGTCGCTGAGGCCGGGACGACCTCAAGACCCTCGGCGGCGGCGCCCTGCTCGTCCCCCGACGCCACGCCTACGACGGCGCCGACGCTGGTCACAGCGGTGGCGGACGCCACTGCGAATCCCCGGACCGAAATCCCGGTCACACGGTTTCCTTCCGACATCGCCCGCTCGTCACCTCACGGGCACAATCGTGCCCCTGACTCGGGCCTCCCCTGGTGCCGTGGTGGCGGGAGGCGCTGGCCCGGACGGGACCCGGCGCGCGGCGCGCTTGGGGACCCGCGTGGTGCTTCGGGCGGCATACGGCGAGCGGCTGTTCAGTTGTGAAAACGCAGTCCTTGCGGTGCCCTTGGGGGCATCGGTTGCCGTATGCGGGGCCTGACAGACGCACACACTGCCGGAAGCGAGAGCCGGGAAGCAATTCGACCCCGTGTGGGAAAGCTCACACGGGGTCGGGGCTTGTCAAGCTGGGGAATATCGGAATTGACGCGCCTGCCTGGGATTTCGCCGAGGGACCGGGCGGCCCGGCGGGTGGATAACCGCCGAGACGCCCGGTTCACGCCCTTGGGGCGACTAAATGCGCCCCTCCTCCAGCATTTCGGTCACCAGTGCGGCGATCGGGGAGCGTTCCGAGCGGGTGAGGGTGACGTGCGCGAAGAGCGGATGGCCCTTCAACTTCTCGACCACGGCGACCACTCCGTCGTACCGGCCGACCCGCAGGTTGTCCCGCTGGGCCACGTCATGCGTCAACACCACCCGGGAGTCCTGCCCGATCCGGGAGAGCACCGTCAGCAGCACGTTGCGCTCGAGCGACTGGGCCTCGTCCACGATGACGAACGCGTCGTGCAGCGAACGGCCGCGGATGTGGGTGAGCGGCAGCACCTCGAGCATGCCGCGCGCCACGACCTCCTCGATGACCTCGCGGGTGGTGACCGCGGACAGGGTGTCGAACACGGCCTGCGCCCACGGGTTCATCTTCTCGGCCTCGGTGCCCGGCAGGTAGCCGAGGTCCTGGCCGCCGACCGCGTACAGCGGTCGGAAGACCATCACCTTGCTGTGCTGCCGCCGCTCGAGCACCGCCTCGAGGCCGGCGCACAGCGCGAGCGCCGACTTGCCGGTGCCGGCCCGGCCGCCCATCGAGACGATCCCCACCTCCGGGTCGAGCAGCAGGTCGAGCGCGATGCGCTGCTCGGCGCTGCGGCCGTGGATGCCGAACGCCTCCCGGTCGCCCCGGACCAGCCGGATCCCGCCGTCGGGCGCGACCCGGCCGAGCGCGCGACCGCGCTCCGAGGAGATCACCAGGCCGGTGTGCACCGGCAGCTCGGCGGCCGCCGGGTCCTTGACGGTCTCGGCGGCGAAGAGCTCGTCGACCGCCTCGGCGCCCAGCGAGATCTCCACCATCCCCGTCCAGCCGTCGGCCTCGGTGATGGCCAGCTCGGCCCGGTACTCCTCGGCGGCGAGCCCCACCGACGACGCCTTGATGCGCAGCGGCAGGTCCTTGGAGACGACCGTCACGTCGTGGCCCTCGGCCTGCAGGTTGCGGGCCACGGCCAGGATGCGGGAGTCGTTGTCGGGGAGCCGGCCGCCGCCGGCGCGCATGGCCGGGGGCAGGATGGTCGGGTCCGAGTGGTTGAGCTCGACGCGGAGCGTGCCGCCGAGCTCCCCCACGGGCAGCGGGGTGTCGAGCCGCCCGTGCCTGACCCGGAGTTCGTCCAGCCGGCGCAGGACCTGCCGCGCGAAGTATCCGAGCTCTGGGTGGTGCCGCTTGGCCTCCAGCTCGGAGATGACGACGACGGGCAGCACCACCTCGTGCTCGTCGAAACGGGTGATGGCCGCCGGATCGGCGAGCAGGACACTGGTGTCGAGGACGTACATGCGCCGGTCGCTGGAACGCTTCTTGCTGCTGGCCACGTGTGGACGAACCCCCTCGGACGAGGTGTGGAATCAAGGCGCCGCCCAGGGCGCCGGGGGCTGAGAACCGGCCCCGGCCCGCCGCGCACGGGCCAGGACCCGGCCCAGATCCCCGCGAGAGAAGGGGGTGACGTGGTGCGCAAACGGGCCTCCCGGCGGACCGTGCCGACGCACGGTCCGCCGGGAATATGCCCGCCCCTTGCGCATCTCATGCGAAGAACACCCTGGGCGGCCATCTCGCGACAGTGTGGTGACCGCCAATGGCCTCGAGGCTATCCGCCCGGAAATAGGGGTGAAAGTGCCGACGGTCCCTAGCTGAAGTCGCCAGCGCTCCCCGGTGGGGGTGACCGGCGCCTAGACGCCGTACCTCCGGTGCCTGGCCGCGTAGTCGCGCAGTGCGCGCAGGAAGTCGACCTTGCGGAAGGCCGGCCAGTAGGCCTCGCAGAAGTAGTACTCCGAGTGGGCGCTCTGCCAGAGCATGAACCCCGAGAGCCGCTGCTCGCCACTGGTGCGGATCACCAGGTCGGGGTCGGGCTGGCCGCGCGTGTAGAGGTGGTCGGAGATGTCGTTCGTGGTGAGCGACTCGGCGACCTCGTCCAGGGACTGGCCGTCGGCGGCCCGCTTGGCGAGCAGCGAGCGGACGGCGTCCGTGATCTCCTGCCGGCCGCCGTAGCCGACGGCGACGTTGACGAGTATCCCGGGGCGCTTTCCGGCCAGCTCCTCGGCCTCGCGCAGCACCTGGCGGGTGCGCTCCGGCAGCACGTCGAGCGCGCCGACGTGGTTGACCCGCCAGCGGCCGTCCTCGGCGAGGTCGCGCACGGCGCCCTCGACGATCCCGAGCAGCGGGTTCAGCTCCTCGGCCGGCCGGTTGAGGTTGTCCGTGGAGAGCAGCCAGAGCGTGACGACCTCGACGTCCGTCTCCGAGCACCAGCCGAGCAGCTCCTGGATCTTCGCGGCGCCGGCCTCGTGGCCCTCTCTGGTGGTGCCGCCCGCCGCCTTGGCCCAGCGGCGGTTGCCGTCCAGGATGACGCCGATGTGCTTCGGCCCCCGTGCGGTGTCGAGGTGGCCCTCGACCCGCCGTGCGTACAGCCGGACGGCGATGCGACGCAGGGTCTTCTTCATCGCGCTCTTGATCGCGCTCATCGTGTGTGTCAGCCCCTCCTGGCCCTCTCCCCGTGCCCGGGCACTCTAGCGCCGCCGCCCCCGGGCGCGAACCGGAACCGGTGGATCCGGCCAGCCGGGGCGGCGGCGCCTCGGGCGAATCCAGGCATGAAAAGCGGGCCGGTCCGTGGGGGGGGTTACGGACCGGCCCGAGGGGGGGTTTCCACCGTAACGCATGTCGGTGCCTGTCGCATGCATCTGGACGTGAATTAGCTGCCGAGTCCCGCCAGCGCGAGGCCGGCGAGCGCGCCCAGCGCCATGAAAGGGCCGAAGGGCACGGCCGTCCGCCGGCCCGCCCGGCCCGCGATGACCAGGGCCGTCCCGTAGCCGGCGGCCAGCAGGAAGCCGACGAAGGTGCCGGCGAGCACCGCGGGCCAGCCGTACCACCCAAGGGCTACGCCCACGGACAACGCCAGCTTGACGTCGCCGAAACCCATGCCGTTCGGGTTGACGAGGAACAGCACCAGGTAGCAGGCGCCGAGCGCCAGGCCGCCGAGCAGCGCGCCCGGCCAGCTGCCGCCCGCGCCGGGCAGGAGCGTCGTCACGCCGAGCCCGGCGGCGAGGCCGCCGGCCAGCGGCAACGTCAGCGGGTCGGGCAACCGCTGCACCGCGAGGTCCACCGTGGCGAGCAGCACCATCACGGGCGCCGCGAGCAGCCAGACCACGAGTTCCGGGCGGGCGCCGACGGCGGCGGCGAGCGCGGCGCAACAGCCGGCGGTCGCCAGCGCCGTGCCGATCGCGGCCCTGGGCGGCGCGGCGGTGGGCGGGCAGCCGGCGCAGCGGGCGGCGCCCAGCCAGCCGGCGGCGCCGCGGCCGGTCAGCCGATGCCCCGCCGGGCAGGTGGCGCGCCACGGCTCGCCGGCGGGCACCGCGAATCGGTAGGCGGGGCGGGCGAGCAGCGCGCCGGCGAGCGCGCCGTAGCCGGCGGCGGCGACGATCAGCAGCGGATGCACGGAGCGAGCGTAGGCGAGCGTGCGGGGCTGAGAACCCATGCGGGCCGGTCTGCCCGAGTGGGGGGATGGGCAGACCGGCCCGTGAGATGGGCCGGACC